>JANJTI010000280.1 GCA_024711185.1 Brevundimonas sp.
GCATACCCGCGAGATCGCCCTGTACGGCGGCCTGACCGCGCGGATGCCGTGGTTCGCGGCCATCTTCCTGCTCTTCACCATGGCCAACGTCGGCCTGCCGGGGACCTCGGGCTTCATCGGCGAGATCCTGACCATGACCGGCATCTACCAGGTGTCGACGTGGACGGCCTTCGTGGCGGCCTCGGGGGTGATCCTGTCGGCGGTCTACGCCCTGACGCTGTACCGCAACGTCATGTTCGGGGAGATCACCAACCCGGCCATGAAGGCGATCACCGACGTGGATCGCCGCGAGATCCTGATCTTCACGCCGCTGATCCTCGGCACCCTGATCCTCGGCGTCCAGCCGGGGCTGGTGCTGGACTACACCGAGGCCTCGGTGAGCGCCGTAACCACCGCCTATCAGCTCGCGATCGGCGGGTGAGACGATGATGCCTGACCTGATCCAAGCCCTGCAGCTTTCCGCCCCCGAGGCGACCCTCGCGGTCGGCGGCCTCGTGCTCCTGATGGTCGGCGCCTTCGCCGGCGAGAAGAGCGCGCGGCTGGTGTCGGCCCTGTCGGTCCTGCTGCTCGTCGCCGCGACCGCGCTGGTCGTGACCGGTCCGCTGGGCCGCGCCTTCAACGGCGCCTATGTCGCCGACCCGCTGGCGGTGTTCGGCAAGGCGGTGATCTTCCTGTCCAGCGCCGTGGCCATCGTGCTGGGCGACGGCTGGATGAAGCGCCAGCGCATCGCCCGTTTCGAGTATCCGATCCTGATCGTGCTGGCCTCGGCCGGTATGGGCATGATGGCGTCCTCGGGCGACCTGATCTCGCTCTACATCGGCATCGAGCTGCACTCGCTGGCGCTCTACGTGCTGGCCGCCTTCCATCGCGACGACCTGCGCGCCTCGGAAGCCGGTCTGAAGTATTTCGTGCTGGGCGCCCTGTCGTCGGGCCTGCTGCTGTACGGGGCCAGCCTGATCTACGGCTTCACCGGCTCGATGCGGTTCGAGGACATCGCCGCCTACGCCGCGGCCAATCCGTCGACCGGCCTGATCTTCGGCCTGGTGTTCCTGATCTGCGGCCTGGCCTTCAAGGTTTCGGCGGCGCCGTTCCACATGTGGACGCCGGACGTCTACGAGGGCGCGCCGACGCCGGTCGTGGCCCTGTTCGCCACCGCCCCCAAGGTCGCGGCCATGGTGCTGATCGCCCGGACGCTGGAGGGCGCCTTCGCCGGCTCGCACGACCAGTGGTCCCAGGTGCTGATCCTGATCTCGCTGATCTCCTTCGCCGTCGGCGCCTTCGGCGGCCTGGTGCAGAAGGACATCCAGCGCCTGCTGGCCTATTCGTCGATCGCCAACATCGGCTACGCCCTGCTGGGCATCGCCGCCGGCACCACCCTGGGCGTGCAGGCCATGCTGCTGTTCATGACCCTGTACGTCGTGGACCAGTTCGGCTTCTTCGCCCTTCTGCTGTCGCTGAGCCGCAACGGGCGGCCGATCCGCTCGATCCAGGACCTCGCCGGTCTGCGCAAGGAACGGCCGGTGACGACCCTCGCCCTGACCGTGCTGTCGCTGTCGGTTCTCGGCATGCCGCCGCTGTCCGGCTTCTGGGGCAAGTGGGCGGTGTTCGGCGCGGCCGCCGAGGCGGGCTACTGGATGGTCGGCGCCGCCGGTCTGGTGGCCTCGGTCGTGGCGGGCTTCTATTACCTGCGCATCATCAAGGTGATGTGGTTCGATCCGGCGCCCGAACAGGCCCCGACCGACCGGGCGCCGGTGGAGGCGAAGACCATCGCCTGGGCCTGCGCGGCCTTCAGCTTCCCGCTGGTCATCGTCGGCCTCACCTGGCTGGAGCCCTGGGCCGCGGCCGCCGCCGTGGGCTACGGGGTCGGGTGACCCCCTCCACCCCGCTTCGCGTGGTCTTCCACCCCCGGTGGGGGCGGAGACCATGACGCCGGCGCCGGTCCTGCTGCTCGACCAGACCGACTCCACCAATGCGGAGGCCCGCCGCCGGGCCGAGGCCGGCGAGACCGGACCGCTGTGGATCGCCGCCCGCCGACAGACGGCGGGCCGCGGCCGGCGAGGGCGAAACTGGGAAAGCGAAGGGGGAAATCTGTTTTCCACCTTGCTGCAATTGACCCGGAAATCGCCCGCCGAGGCGGCGCAGGTGACCTTCCTAGCCGCCCTGGCGGTGGCCGACCTGCTGGACCGCTACGCGCCGCCGTCGCTGGTCACGATCAAGTGGCCCAACGACGTCATGCTCGGCGGGGAGAAGGTCGCCGGGGTGCTGGTGGAGTCCGGCGCCCACGCCAGCGGCGGCTTGTGGCTGGCGGTCGGGATCGGGGTGAACCTGGCGCATGCGCCCGCGGGCACGGAGCGGCCGGCGACGGCGCTGGCGCAGCATCTGTCGGCGGAGGTCGCGGCGCCGCCACCCGTCGAGGTCGCCGCCCGGGAACTGGCCGGTTGCTTCGCGGTCTGGATGGAGCGCTGGGAGACACTGGGCTTCCAGCCGGTGCTGGACGCGTGGCGCGCGCGGACGCCCGGCCTGGACGGACCGGCGACGGCGCGGCTGGGGCATGAGACCCTCGAAGGTCGTGCGGAGGGCGTGGAGCCGGACGGGGCCCTGCGACTCAGGCTGGCTGACGGCGGCTTGCGGCTGATCTCGGCGGGGGACGTGTTCTTCGGGGAGGGCGGCTGATGCTGCTGGCGATCGAGCAGGGCAACACCAACACGCTGTTCGCGGTGCACGACGGGGCCGAGTGGATCGCCCAGTGGCGCACGGCCACCGAGGCCAGCCGCACGGCCGACGAATACGCGGTCTGGCTGACCCAGCTGCTGGCCATGCGCGGGCTGGCGCTCAAGGACCTGGACGGCTGCATCATCTCGAGCGTGGTGCCCCAGTCGATCTTCAACCTGCGCAACCTGTCGCGGCGCTACCTCGAGGTCGAGCCGCTGGTGATCGGCGAGAACGTCGACCTCGGCATGCCGGTGCGCATCCTCAAGCCGAAGGAGGCGGGGGCGGACCGGCTGGTCAACGCCCTGGGGGCGCACCTGAAGTATCCCGGCGACCTGATCGTCATCGACAGCGGCACGGCCACCACCTTCGACGTCATCGCCGCCGACGGCGCCTTCGAGGGCGGGGTGATCGCGCCGGGGATCAACCTGTCCCTGCAGGCCCTGCACGAGGCCGCGGCCATGCTGCCGCGCATCGCCATCCAGAGGCCCGAGAAGGTGATCGGCAAGGACACGGTGTCGAACATGCAGTCCGGCGTCTTCTGGGGCTACATCGCCCTGATCGAGGGGCTGGTCGCGCGCATCAAGACCGAGTGGGGCCGGCCGATGACGGTGATCGGAACCGGCGGCGTCGTCTCGCTTTTCGAAGGCGCCACAGACTCGATCGACGCCTTCGATCCCGACCTGACCATCCGCGGCCTGCTGGAAATCTGGCGGCGGAACACCCACCTGAAGGCCGAATGACCAAAGAACAATCGAACGAACTCGTCTTCCTGCCGCTGGGCGGGTCAAACGAGATCGGCATGAACCTGAACGCCTACGGCTTCGGGCCTGCCGACAATCGCCAGTGGATCGTCGTCGACGTCGGTGTGACCTTCGGCGACAACTCCACACCCGGCGTCGACGTGATCGTGCCCGATCCCGCCTTCCTCGAGGGCGAGGACATCATCGGCATCGTCCTGACCCACGCCCACGAGGATCACATTGGCGCCCTCGGCTGGCTGTGGCCGCGCATCAAGGCGCCGCTGTACGCCACGCCGTTCACCGCCTTCCTGATCCGCGAGAAGCTGCGCGATGCCGGCATCCTCGACCGGGTGACGCTGCACGAGGTGCCGCTGGGCGGGCAGATCGACCTCGGCCCGTTCCAGGTGGAGATGGTGACCATCACCCACTCCATCGCCGAGCCGAACGGCCTGGCCATCAAGACGCCGCTGGGCACGGTGCTGCACACCGGCGACTGGAAGATCGACAACGATCCGGTCGTCGGCGAGCGCACTGACATCGACACCATCCGCCGCCTCGGGGACGAGGGCGTGCTGGCCATGGTCTGCGACTCGACCAACGTCTTCCAGGAAGGCGTGGCGGGATCGGAAGGCGACGTGAAGGTCGCCCTGGCCGAGCTGATCTCGGGCCTCAAGGGCCGGGTGGCGGTGGGCTGCTTCGCCTCCAACGTGGCGCGCATGGACAGCGTCATCCGCGCTGCCGAGGCGGCGGGACGGCGCGTGGCGCTGGCGGGGCGATCGATGCACCGCATCACCGCCGCGGCGAAGTCGGTCGGCATGTTGTCGGACATCCAGCCCTTCCTCTCGGAAGAGCAGGCGCGGCACTGGCCGGCGGACGATATCCTCTATCTGTGCACCGGCAGCCAGGGCGAGCCGCGCGCCGCCCTGTCGCGAGTGGCGGAGGGAACCCACCCCTTCGTCAAACTGGGGCCGGGCGACCACTGCATCTTCTCGTCCCGCGTCATCCCGGGCAACGAACTGGCCATCGGCCGGCTGCAGGACACCCTGTCGGAGCGCGGGGTGCGCATCTACACCGACAAGGACCATCCGGGCATCCACGTCTCCGGCCACCCGTGCCGCGACGAGCTGCGCCAGATGTACCAGTGGGCGCGGCCGCATGTGGCGGTGCCGACCCACGGCATGCGTCGCCACATCGCCGAGCACGCCCTGCTGGCGAAGGAGATGCAGGTCCCCGAGACGGTGACGCCGCGGAACGGCGACATGGTGCTGCTGGCGCCGGGACCGGCGCGGATCATCGACGAGGTGCCTTCGGGCCGCCTCTACGTCGACGGCGGCATGCTGGTCGAGGAGGCCGGCTCGGCCCTGCGCGAGCGGCGGCACGCCGCCTCGAACGGGGTGCTGATCGTCAGCTTCGCCATGGACCGGCGCGGCAAGATCGTCTCGGACATCGACGTGCGCGGGCTGGGCCTCCCCGGCGACGAGGAGAGCCCGCTGGGCGACCTGCTGGACGATCTGGCCGAGCGGGTCGAACAGGTCGTGCGGGGGCTCAAGGGCGAGGCGCTGGAGGACGAACTGGTCGTCGAACAGGCGGTGGCGCGGGCGTTGAAGAAGGCCAGCATCCAGATCTGGGATCGCCGACCGATCGTCGAGACCATCATCCTGAGGCTTTGAAGCACGGCCGGGCCTACCTATAAGGGTCCGATTCCGCCGTCCCCCAAGGTTGCCCGATGCCCGACGTTCCGTCCGAGTTCCGCTACAAACGCGTCCTGCTCAAGGTCTCGGGCGAGGTGCTGATGGGCGACCAGGGCTACGGGATCGACATGAAGACCGTGGCCCAGGTGGCCGCGGCCATCGCCGACGTCGCCCGCGAGGGGGTGGAGATCTGCCTCGTCATCGGCGGCGGCAACATCTTCCGGGGCCTGAGCAAGGCCGCCGGCGACATGGACCGCGCCTCGGCCGACTACATGGGCATGCTGGCGACGGTGATGAACGCCCTGGCCATGCAAGCGGCGCTGGAGAAGATCGGCGTGCAGACGCGGGTGCAGAGCGCCCTGGTGATGAACGCCGTGGCCGAGCCCTATGTGCGCCGCCGGGCGCTGCGGCATCTCGAGAAGGGCCGGGTGGTGATCTTCGCCGCCGGCGTCGGCGCCCCCTTCTTCACCACCGACTCCGGCGCCGCCCTGCGCGCCGCCGAGATGGGCTGCGACGCCCTGCTGAAGGGCACCAGCGTCGACGGCGTCTACACGGCCGATCCGAAGAAGGATCCGACCGCGACCCGCTACGACTCCCTGAGCTACCAGGAGGTGCTGGCGAAGGACCTCAAGGTGATGGACGCCTCGGCCGTGGCGCTGATGCGTGACTCGGGCATTCCGATCGTGGTCTTCTCGATCCGCGAGGACGGCTCGTTCCGGCGCACCCTGCGCGGCGAGGGCGCCTTCACCGTGATCAGCGGCGACGGCAAGTCCGTCTGACAAGACCAAAGAAAACGCGAGAGAAACGACCATGGCCAAGCCAGACCTCAAGAGCTACCGCGACCGCATGGACAAGGCGGTGCAGGCGCTGAAGGAGGAGTTCTCCGGACTGCGCACCGGTCGCGCCAACGCCGGCCTTCTGGACCCGGTGCAGGTCGAGGCCTACGGCTCGACCTCGCCGCTGAACGCCGTGGCCGCGATCAGCGTGCCGGAGCCGCGGATGATCTCGGTCAATGTCTGGGACCGCGGCATGGTGGTGTCGGTCGAGAAGGCCATCCGCGCCGCCGGACTGGGCCTGAACCCCATCGTCGACGGCCAGACCCTGCGCATCCCGATCCCCCCGCTGACCGAGGAGCGCCGCAAGGACCTGGTGAAGCTGGCCGGCAAGTACGCGGAGCAGCAGAAGATCGCCGTCCGCAACGTGCGCCGCGACGCCAACGACGATCTCAAGAAGGCCGAGAAGGCCTCGGAGATCAGCCAGGACGAGCAGAAGAAGATGGAGGCCGAGGTCCAGAAGGACACGGACGCGGCGATCAAGCGCATCGATGAAGCCTTGAAGGCCAAGGAAGTCGAGATCATGCAGGTCTGACGGCGCGTTCTGCCGTAGGATAGACGCGCATGTCCCCCGAACCCTCCAGTCTCCAGCCCGACGGGCCCCGCCATGTCGCGGTGATAATGGACGGCAACGGCCGCTGGGCCGCGGCCCGCGGCCTGCCGCGGGCGGCCGGGCATCGCGAGGGGGTGGAGGCGCTGAAGCGGACCATCCGCGCGGCGCCCGATCTGGGCATTCGCTGTCTGACGGTGTTCGGCTTCTCGACCGAGAACTGGAGCCGGCCGGCCGACGAGGTGTCGGATCTGATGGGACTGGTCCGCGCCTATGTCGCCGCCGACCTGCGCAAGCTCGACCGCAACGGGGTGCGGGTGCGCATCCTCGGCCGACGCGAGGGCCTGCCCGCCGACATCGCGGAGATCGTCGCCCGCACCGAGGCGACCACCGCCGGGAACGACAAATTCCAGCTGCAGGTCGCCTTCAACTACGGCGGCCGGGCCGACATCGTCGACGCAGCCCGGCGGCACTACGAGCGGGTGGCGACGGGCGAGGCCGCGGGGCCGCTGACCGAGGAGACGCTGTCGGCGGGTCTGTCCACCGCGGACGGGCCGCCGGTCGACGTGATCGTACGCACCTCGGGGGAGCGGCGGCTGTCGAACTTCCTGCTCTGGGAGGCCGCCTACGCCGAACTGGTCTACCAGGACATCCTGTGGCCGGACTACGGGCCCGAGGCCTTGGCCGACGTGGTGGCCCAGTTCCGCGCCCGCGAGCGCCGCTTCGGCGGCCGCCCGGCGGCGCCGGCGCGCGTGGCCGGCTGATGGCGGTCAAGGTCCGCGAGATCGGTCTGCGCGCGGCCTCGGCCGTGGTGCTGGCGCCAGCCGCGGTGCTGGCCATCTGGGCCGGCGGCTTCTGGTTCCTCGGCATCATGCTGGCGGCCTGTCTGCTGCTGTCGATCGAGTGGGCGATGATGAGCGCGCCCCGGGCCTGGCGGCTGATGACCGGAGCCGTGGCCTTCGGCCTGTTCGCGGCGGTCATCTCGGCCCATGTCGAACAGCTGTCGCTGGCCCTGGTCATGCTGGTGTTCTGCGCCGTGGCGGCCGGCGTCTTCGCCCGCAGCCGGGGGCAGGAGGCGCTGGATGCCGCCTACGGGGTGCTCTACCTCGGCTGGCCGGCGGTGCTGCTGATCTGGCTGCGCGACGGCTCGACGGCGATCGGGCTGGCGTGGACCGTGTTCGCCTTCGCCGTGGCCTGGGCGTCGGACATCATGGCCTACCTCGCCGGCTCGACCTTCGGCGGTCCGAAACTGTGGCCGCGCTTCTCGCCCAACAAGACATGGTCCGGGTTCATCGGCGGCCTGGCGGCGGGCAGCGTCGCGGGCGCGCTGCTCGCCGCCTTTCTCGACATGGGGATCGGGGCGGCCTGGGGCGCGCTGCTCGGACTGGCGGCGGCGATCGCGACCATGGCCGGGGATCTTTGGGAATCGGCCCTGAAGCGGCGCTATGGCGTCAAGGACGCCGGCAATCTGATCCCGGGGCACGGCGGGCTGCTGGACCGGGTCGACGGACTCATGTTCGCGGCGGTCGTGGTGGCGTGCGGCCGGCTGATCGCCATCCTCGCGGAGCGGGGCGCGTGATCCGCCGTCGCGTGACGGTGCTGGGGGCCACGGGTTCGGTGGGTTGCTCGACCCTGGACCTGATGGCGCAGGCCGAGGCCGGCGGTTCGGGCGCCTTCGAGGTCGAGGCCCTGACCGGCGGCGCAAACATCGCGCGGCTGGCCGAGCAGGCCCGGCGCTGGAAGCCGAAGCTGGCGGTCACCGCCGACCCGGCCCGCCTGGACGAACTGCGCGAGGCGCTGTCGGGCGCCGGCGTCGAGGCGGCGGCGGGCGAGGACGCGATCGTCGCGGCGGCGGCCCGTCCGGTCGACTGGGTCATGGCCGCCATCGTCGGCGCCGCCGGGCTGCGCTCGGCCTGGGCCGCGGCGGGAACGGGCGCGACCCTGGCGCTGGCCAACAAGGAGAGCCTGGTGTGCTGCGGGCCCGGGCTGATCGGCCGGGTGCGAAGCGCCGGCGGGCGGCTGATCCCGGTCGACTCCGAACACTCGGCCATCTTCCAGGTGTTCCCGCACCAGGCCCCGGAGCAGGTGGCGAAGGTGACCCTGACCGCCTCGGGCGGGCCGTTCCGGACCACGCCGGCGGAGGCCATGGCGGGCATCACGCCCGAACAGGCGGTGGCGCATCCGAACTGGAGCATGGGCGCGAAGATCTCGGTCGACAGCGCCACCATGGCCAACAAGGGCCTGGAGATGATCGAGGCGGCCTATCTGTTCGACACGCCGTCGGCGCGGATCGACGTCGTGGTGCACCCGGAATCGATCATCCACAGCATGGTCGAGTACGTCGACGGCTCGACGCTGGCCCAGATGGGGCCGCCGGACATGAAGACGCCGATCGCCTGCGCCCTCGCATGGCCGGACCGGATCGCCTGGCCGGCCCCGCGGCTGGACCTCGCGGCCCTGGGGCGGCTGACCTTCGAGGCTCCGGACACCCGTCGCTTTCCCCAGCTGCGACTGGCGCGCGAGGCGCTGGAGGCGGGCGGGGCGGCGCCGATCGTGTTCAACGCGGCCAACGAGGTGGCGGCCATGGCCTTTCTTGACCGGCGCCTGGGCTTTCTCAATATTGCCGCAGTCGTCGCCGACACCTTGTCGCGCATGACGGCCTCGGGGGTGGATTCCGGTTCCGAAAGCGTCTGCGACGCGGCCCTGGCCGTGGACGCGGAGGCGCGACGGATGGCGGAATCGATCGTCCGGGGTCTCGCGGCGGCGGCCTGAACGGCGGAGGGACCCATACCGGCATGACGGGCTTTCTCGGCCAGGCTCTGCTCTACATCGTGCCCTTCCTGCTGGTGCTGACGTTCATCGTCACCATCCATGAACTGGGCCACTTCCTCGTCGCCCGCGCCTTCGGCGTGAAGATCGACCGCTTCTCCATCGGTTTCGGCAAGGCGCTTCTGAGCCGCGTCGACCGGCGCGGCGTCGAGTGGCGGCTCGCCTGGATTCCGCTGGGCGGCTACGTCAAGTTCGCGGGCGATCTGGACGCCTCCAGCGTGCCCGACCGGGCCGGCCTGGACGAGCTGAAGAGCC
>JANJTI010000311.1 GCA_024711185.1 Brevundimonas sp.
CCAGCACGGTGTTCTGTCCGCCCAGCGTCAGGCCCGGAAGCGAACCCCGCCAGGGGCCGCCATTGGCGGGATCGAAGAGCCGGGATTTTGTGGCGGGGCGCCCGTCGGGTTTGAAGGTCGCCGGGTCGAAGTCTCTGCGCGCCATGCCGCTTCTCCGGTCTTCGGTCTTCAGTCCTCGTCCCCCGCCTCGTCCGGGATCGCCGGCAGCTCCACCGGCGCGGCCAGGGTGCGAATCTCGCCGATCCTCGCGCCCGGGAAGGCCTCCAGCACGGCCGCCACGAACGGATCGGCCTCGACCGCGGCGCGCTCCTCGGCGCGCTTGCGGCGGTCGATCTCGATCATGGTCTCGCCGCCGCCCTGGCCGTTGGCCGCGATCAGCCAGGTGCGGCCGGTCCAGTCCTTGAGGCGGGAGGCCAGCTTGCGGGCGAGGTCGACGGGCGCGCCCTCGACGCTCTCGTAGGTGATGGCGCCGGGCTTGAAGGCGACCGGGCGGACGTAGCGCTGGACGTCCATCTGAAGGCCGACCTCGCGCTTCTCGCCGATCAGGGCGACCACCGCCTCGAAGGTCTGCGGGTCCGGCAGGGCCGGAGCCGCGACGGGACGCGCCGCCAGCTGGGCGGAGGCGCCGCCCCCTCCCCCGCCGCCGGAGGGGCCCCGCGGTGCGCCCCCGCCGCCGACCGGCTCGCCGTCGCGCACGGCCTTCAGCGCCTCCTCGGGGCCTGGCAGGTCGGCGGCGTAAGCGAGGCGGACGATGGCCATCTCGACCGCGTCGGCCGGGTTGGGCGCGCGCCGCACCTCATCCAGCGCCTTGAGCAGCATCTGCCAGACCCGCGACAGGGTCCCGGCCGAGATCACCGCGCCGAGCGCCGCCAGCTTCTGGGCCTGGTCGTTGGGCAGGCGGGTCGCCTGCGGCCCCAGCATCTTGGCCACCGAGGCGGCGTGGCAGTGCTCGAGCAGATCGTTGGTCACCTGCACCGGGTCGGCGCCGTAGCCGTAAAGGGTGCGGAAGCTCTCCAGCGCCTCGGGCGTGCGCCCGGCCATGATCGATTCGAACAGGGCGATGGTCTGGCTGCGGTCGGCGAGGCCGAGCATGTCGCGGACCGTCGTCGTCTGCACCAGCTCGCCCTTCTCGGCCTGCACCAGGGCCTGGTCGAGCAGCGACAGGCCGTCGCGCACCGAGCCCTCGGCGGCGCGGGCGATCAGGGCCAGGGCGTCCGGCTCGATGCGCATGCCCTCGAGTTCGGCGATGCGGCCGAGGTGGTCGACGAGGATCTCCGGCTCCACCCGCCGCAGGTCGAAACGCTGGCAACGGCTGAGGATGGTCACCGGCACCTTGCGGATTTCGGTGGTGGCGAAGATGAATTTGGCGTGCGGCGGCGGCTCCTCCAGGGTCTTCAGCAGGGCGTTGAACGCCTGCGTCGACAGCATGTGGACCTCGTCGAGGACGTAGACCTTGTACCGCGCTTCGACCGGGGCGTAGCGAACACTCTCGAGGATGTCGCGGATGTCGTTGACCCCGGTGTGCGAGGCGGCGTCCATCTCCATCACGTCCATGTGCTGGCCGGCCATGATGGCGGCGTCGTGCCGTCCATGTGCGGTCAGCTGGAGCGACGGGCGGTCGATGGAGTCCGTCTCGTTGTTCAGGGCCCGGGCCAGCAGGCGGGCGGTGGTGGTCTTGCCCACTCCGCGGACGCCGGTAAGCATGAAGGCGTGGGCGATGCGGCCGGTGGCGAAGGCGTTGGTGAGCGTCCTCACCATCGCCTCCTGACCGATCAGGTCCTCGAAGGTGCGCGGCCGGTATTTGCGGGCCAGCACGGTATAGGCCTCGCCGCCCCCGGCGGATGGTTCAGCGATCAGGGGGGATGAGGCGGCGGCGGTCCGGGCGGGCGGCGCGGCCTCGACCGGCGCGGCGGCGGCCTCGGCCTCGCGCATGCCGGCGGGCTCCGGGGCGCCGAACATGTCCTCGGTATTGGGGTCGCGCTCGACGACCTCCGCCTCAGGGGCGTCCTCGTCCCAGGGGGGACCGTCGAGACTCGGGTCGCTGTGGCTCATGCCCCGTCATAGCGTGAGCGCGCGCCGACGCTAAGGGCGGGACTTCAAGATCTCGGGGAAAGGTGGAGACCGCGACCCGAAGGGGGATTCGTTGTGGCTGCTGCCTTCCGGCCCTGACCAGGTTGGCGAAGCCTTCGCCCGCGATCTCCACGCGGGGATATGAAGCTTCGGGCTCGCCGATGCAAGCGCCGCCGCGCTAGAAGGCCGCCATGGCCCTCCCCGCTCTGAACACCTTCGCCGGCAATCCGCTCGACCGGGCGGGTGACCGGCGCAACGACCCGGAATGGCTGGCCGGGCAGGAGACCAATCCGGAGGCCGTGGCCATGGTCATCTGGCAAGGCCGCCCGCTGGTCGAGGACCACGCCGACGGCCCGCGGCTGGCGTGGCTGGGGCTGGAGCACGCCCGCGCCGTGGTGCCGGACCGCGAACTGTTCCTCGGCCTGTGGAAGGAGGCGCCGGTCTTCGCGGTCGAGGTGGAGAGCTCGCTCGACCCGGCCTCGGGGCCGCTGGCCGGGCTGGGCGCCTTCATGGAGATGCGCGACGCCGCCGCCCTGCTGACCGGCCCCGACGCGGCCATGGCGGGGACGGCGAAGAGCCTGTTCGAGTGGCGCGGGCGGCACGGCTTCTGCGCCGCATGCGGGGTGGAAAGCGACACGGCGGCGGGCGGGTGGAAGCGCATCTGCCCGGCCTGCCGCACCGAGCATTTCCCGCGTGTCGATCCGGTGACCATCATGCTGCCGGTCTACCGCGGCGGCGCTGAGCCGGTCTGCCTGCTGGGACGGCAGGCGAGCTGGCCATCGGGGCGAATGTCGGCGCTGGCCGGCTTCCTCGAGCCGGGCGAGTCGATCGAGGAAGCCTGCGCCCGCGAGGTTGAGGAGGAGGCGGGCCTGACGGTGACGGCGGTGCGCTACCACTCCAGCCAGCCGTGGCCGTTTCCCGGCCAGCTGATGATCGGTCTGATCTGCGAGGTCGAGTCCGATCAGGCGGCGCCGGACCAGACCGAGCTGGAGGCGGTGGCGTGGCTGACGCGCGACGAGGCGCGGGCCTGCCTCGACGGAGCTCACGCGACGATCAAGGCGCCGCCGCGGATCGCTATCGCGCGGACGCTGCTGCAGGCGTGGGTCGACGGGTTCGCCCCCTAGGCGAGCGCCCGGGCCGCAGCCAGATCCGCGGGATTGTCCACCGACAGGGGGGCCTCGTCGACCACTGCCGCCCAGATCTGCAGGCCCATCTCGAGAGCCCGCAGCTGCTCCAGCTTCTCCCGCTTCTCCAGGGGAGACGGAGGCGCGGCGCAGAAGCGTTCGAGGGCGGCGCGCCGGTAGCCGTAGAGGCCGATATGCCGCCAGACGGGACCTTCGCCGTACAGGGTCGAGCGAGTGAAGTAGAGGGCGCGCCCGTGCCGGGCGCCGTCGGGCAGGGCCAGCACCGCCTTGACCACGTCGGGGTTGGTGCGATCCGAGGCGTCGGCCTCGGGAGCCGCGAGGGTGGCGATGTCGCAGGCCGGCTCGGCAGCCAGCAGGTCGGCGCAAGCGCGGGCCAGCCCCGGATCGGCGAACGGCATGTCGCCCTGCAGGTTGACCACGGCGTCGTGGCGACCGTCCGGGTCCAACGCCTCGAGCGCGGCTCGGATGCGGTCGGAGCCCGACGGCAGGTCCGGATCGGTCAGCACGGCCCGGCCGCCGGCCGCCTCGACCGCCGCGACGATCTCCGCATCTCCGGCGGCGACGGCCACAGGCAGGCCCGAAGCGGCCGCCTGTTCGTACGCCCGCACGATCATCGGCCTGCCGCCGATGTCGGCCAGCGGCTTGCCCGGCAGTCGAGTGGCGGCCATGCGGGCGGGAATGAGGACGAGGGGATTCATCGGTCGAACGCCGCCTGCGACGCCCGGTCGGGTCCGGGCCGGTTGCGAAGGCCGCGCTAGCGTGTAAGAGACGCCCACGCAAGAATTCGCCCGCCGTCTCCGCGGCCGGGCCCTAACGGACGGGATGCGACGACGCGCATGAGCGGCGATCTGAAGTGGAACAAGATTCTGGGCGCCGGTCTGGCGACCGCCTTCGTCATCATCGGCGTCCAGCAGCTGACGGGCGCCATCTACCACACCGAAGCCCCTGAAAAGATGGGCTACTTCGTCGACGCGCCGGAAGAGGCCGCGGGCGGCGCCGCCGAGGCGGTGCTGCCGCCGGACTGGGGCACCCTGCTGCCGGTCGCCGATCTCGCCGCCGGCGAGGCCGCCTTCGCGCGCTGCCAGGCCTGCCACAACGTGGCCCAGGGCGGCGCCAACGGCATCGGCCCGAACTTGTTCGGCGTCGTCGGCGGCCCCGTCATGCACTCGGCCGGCTTCGCCTATTCGGACGCCATGGCCGCGCACAAGGCGGAGGCGCCGACCTGGACCTATGACGAACTCGACCAGTTCATCACCAATCCTGGCCGGCACGTCCCGGGCACCAAGATGTCCTTCGCCGGCATCCGTGATCAGCAGACCCGCGTCAACCTGATCGCTTGGCTGCGCAGCCAGGGTTCGGGCGGCTACGCCGTGCCGGCCCCCGATCCGGCCCGTCAGCCGGGCGCCGCGGCCCCCGCGGAAGGCGATCCGGTCGCTCCGGGCGCGCTCGAGGCGGCGGAAGACGCCGGCGGAGCCGCCGGCGGCGCGCCGATCGACGGCCCCGCCGGCCAGCCGGCCACCCAGGAGTCTCCGGCCGCCCCGTCCTCGGCCAGCAGCTCGACGGAAAGCCCCCGCTAGGTCGGGACGATCGACACGACGAGGCCCCGCCGGCGACGGCGGGGCCTTTTTCGTTTCCGGACGAGATTCAGAGGCGACGGAAGCGCGGCGCGCTGAAGCCTTCCGCCGCGTAGCGCGCCTCGGCCTCGGCAAGCGGTTCGATGACGACTGCGCCATGCGCGCCGGTGGCGTGCAGGACGCGCTGTGCGTCGAGGACGAAGGCCGAATGGCCGTTCCACGGACCTGCGCCCGGATGCAGCCAGACCACCAGATCGCCGCGGCGCGCATCCGCGCGGGCGATCTCGTCGCCCAGCTCGGCCTGCTGGTCGGCGTAGCGGGGCGCGGCGCGGCCGCAGGCGTAGAGGGCCTGCTGGACCAGGCCGCAGCAGTCGGTGGCGCGCGACGAGCGGGCGCCGAGGCGGTGCGGCACCCCGAGGAGACGCTCGGCGACGGTCAACGGATCCCGCTCGAAGCTCCCGATGGGGCGGAGATCGTCGCCGCGCGCTTCCGCCACAAGGGCGTTGAGCGGCAGGGCGGACGAAACGGCGGAGACGCTGGCCCCCGGTGGCGGGGCGCCCTCTGAGAGGGCCGCGCGATCGACCCAGCCGACCACGCCGTCACGGCGGGCCTGGCCCCAGACGCGGTCGCCGCGGCTTTCCAGCACGTCGAAGGCCTCGCCGAAGATCAGCTCGTCGACAGGCTCGCCGCCGACCGCGTCATCATGAATGTCGGCGACCGGCGCCGTGCAGCGCATCGGCCGCGCCGCCCGGTAGGCGTCGGCGCGAACCAGTCCCTCCAGCGCCTGCTCGGCCAGGTCCGGCCGTGCAAGGGTGGTGCGGGGGTCGAAAGGAGCGGCGGCTGCGGTCAAACGAGGCTCGTCCGGTTGAGCCGGAAGAATGGCCCGAGATGCCAAAAGGGCCGTTAACGGCTGCGACTATTTCGCAGGAAATCGTCGCGACAGCATGTCGAACGCGGCCCGGAGCCCCTGCGCCTCCCCGCCCTCCGGCCAGCCGGGTCTGGCGCGGGGATTCCAGGCGAAGATGTCGAGGTGCGCCCAGGCGCCCGCGGTCGGGGCGAACTTCTGCAGGAACAGGGCGGCGGTGACCGAGCCGGCCTGCGCCCAGGCCGCGGGATCGTTGCGAAGGTCGGCGATCCCCGCCTCCAGCGCCGGCCGGTAGCCCGGCCATAGCGGCATGCGCCACAGCGGATCGGCGACGGCCCTCGCGGACGCCAGGAGGTCGGCCGCCAAGGCCTCGTCATCGGTGTAGAGCGGCGGCAATTCGGGCCCGAGGGCGATGCGGGCGGCGCCGGTCAGGGTGGCGAAGTCCAGCGTCAGCTCGGGCGAATGCTCGCCGGCCCGGGTCAGGATGTCGGCGAGGATGAGCCGGCCCTCCGCATCGGTGTTGCCGACCTCGATGGTCAGCCCCTTGCGCGAGGACAGGATGTCGCCGGGACGGAAGGCGTCGCCCGAAATGGCGTTCTCGACCGCCGCGACCAGCACCACCAGCCGCACGGGCAGCGCAGCCTGCATGACCAGCCGGCCCAGCGCCAGGGCGTGGGCCGCGCCGCCCATGTCCTTCTTCATGTTGCGCATGCCGGCGGCCGGCTTGATGTTCAGACCGCCGGTGTCGAACACCACGCCCTTGCCCACGAGGGCGACCAGCGGCAGCTCGGCCCGGTCGAGGTTCCAGCCGATCTCCAGCACGCGCGGCGCGCGGCGCCC
>JANJTI010000036.1 GCA_024711185.1 Brevundimonas sp.
GCCGTCTGGTACGACCGGATCGAGGCGATCGCCGCCCGGGGCCAGCGCGTGCTCGCCCTCGCGCAGCGCGACCTTCCGGATGGCCGCCGGAAGCTGACCGCCGACGATGTCGAGGGCGAGTTGACGCTGGTCGGCCTCGTCGGACTGATCGATCCGCCGCGGCCGGAGGCGATCGCCGCCGTCGCGGAATGTCGACAGGCCGGGATACGCGTGAAGATGATCACCGGCGATCATGCCGGCACCGCAGCGGCGATCGCCCGCCAGATCGGGCTTGAGCACCCCGACCGCGTTCTGACCGGGGCGGACCTGGACGAGCTGGACGACGCCGGACTGGCCTGCGCGGCCGTGGATGCGGACGTCTTCGCCAGAACCAGTCCCGAGCACAAGCTGCGCCTCGTGACGGCGCTCCAGTCCCATCATCTGACTGTCGCCATGACGGGCGACGGCGTGAATGACGCGCCGGCGCTAAAGCGGGCCGACGCCGGGATCGCCATGGGCCGCAAGGGCAGCGAGGCCGCCAAGGAAGCCTCCGACCTGGTCCTCGCCGACGACAATTTCGCCTCTATCGCGGCCGCGGTTCGCGAGGGCCGCACGGTCCACGACAACCTCAGGAAGGTGATCAGCTGGACCTTGCCGACCAACGCCGGGGAGGCGATGACCATAGTTCTCGCCCTGCTGCTGGGCCTGGCTCTGCCGATCACCGCCATCCAGATCCTGTGGGTGAACCTCGTCACCGCCGTCACGCTCGGGATCGCGCTCGCCTTCGAGCCCACCGAGCCGAACACAATGAAGCGTCCGCCCCGTCGCCGCGGAGAGCCGCTGCTGAATGGCGAGCTGATCTGGCATGTTGTCCTCGTCTCCGCGCTCTTCCTAGCGGCGGTGTTCGGCGTCTACACCTACGCCGTCGACAAGGGCTACCCGGCGGAGCTTGCCCGAACGCTGGCCCTTAACACGCTGGTCGTGCTGGAGATTTTCCACCTCTTCTTTGTCCGGAACATCTATGGGACGTCGCTCACCTGGAAGGCGGTGCGGGGCACGCGGGTAATCTGGGTCTGCGTCGTGACGGTCACGGCGGCCCAGTTTCTCGTGACCTACGCGCCCCCGGCCCAGCAGGTCTTCGGCACGAGGGCCGTGCCCCTGGCGGACGGTCTCCTCATCGTCGCGGTCGGAGCGGTCTTCTTCGCCATCATCGAGACGGAAAAGCAGCTTCGGCTGGTCCTGCGCAAAGCGGCTCGCGTCGAAGGCGACGGCATCCGGGCTCGGGCGCTCTCGGGCCGGGCGGGACCGATCCCGCCGCCGTCATCCAGCCCTTGATCCGGATCATGGCGAACCCGGGCCGCCGGGCTCTCCTGCGCCCGTCGCGTTGAGCCGACGTAAGCGTCGTCTCTGCCGGAGGTCGAGGTGCGGATCGCCGTCTTCAGTTCAAGGCCCTACGATCAGGCGTTCCTGACCCGGGCCAACGCGCGCGCCGCTCATGATCTGACGTTCATCGAGTCCCGGCTCTCGGAAGAGACCCGCCGCCTCGCCGCCGGGTTCGAAGGCGTGTGCATCTTCGTCAACGACGATCTGGGAGGCGGCCTTGTCCGAGCCTTGCAGTCAGACGGCCTCAGGCTGATCGCGCTGAGGGCGGCGGGCTTCAACAACGTCGACGTCGCCGCGGCCGGGAGGTGCGGCGTGGCGGTCGCGCACGTTCCGGCCTATTCGCCGCACGCGGTGGCGGAGCATACTCTCGCGCTCATCCTGACGCTGAACCGCAAGACCCACCGGGCCTACAACCGGGTGCGCGAGGGCAATTTCGCGCTCGACGGCCTGCTGGGCTTCGACCTGCACGGCAAGACCGCGGGCGTCGTCGGAACGGGCGCCATCGGGCGCGTCGTCGCCACCATCCTCGCCGGCTTCGGTTGTCGCGTACTGGCCCACGATCCGCTGCCGGACCCGGGCTTGCTCGCCCGCGGAGTCGCCTATGTCGGCCTCTCCGAGCTGCTCGCCGAAAGCGACATCGTCACCCTGCACTGTCCATTGACCGCAGGCACGCGTCACATGATCGACAAGGCCGCGATCGACCGCATGAAGCCCGGCGTGATGCTGATCAACACCAGCCGCGGCGCCGTGGTCGAGACCCGGGCGGTGATCGCCGGCCTCAAGAAGGGGACGATCGGCAGCCTGGGTCTGGACGTCTACGAGGAGGAGGCGGCCCTCTTCTTCGAGGATCGCTCGGAGCGGTTCATCGACGACGATGTCTTCGCCCGCCTGCTGACGTTTCCGAACGTGCTGGTCACCGGTCACCAGGCCTTCTTCACCGCCGAGGCGCTGACCGCCATCGCGCAGACGACCATCGACAACATAACGGCCTTCGAGCGTACCGGCAGGGCTCTGCATCCGGTCCCCACCGCTCCGCCCGGCCCGACGTGACTCCCGCCTTCGCCAGCCTGCCTCTGCTGACGGTGCTCGCCCTGATGCTCGGCCTGCGCTGGCGCGCGGTCTACGCGGGCCCGGGCGGGCTGGTCATGGCCGTCGTGATCGCTCTGCAGAACAGCTCCGGCGCGATCCGGACGCTGAGGGGGCCTTCGGCCGGGATTTCCGCCGAGCCGCGATCCCAGGTGGGGCTGATCGCCTGGTTCTTCGCGGCAACATCATCAGCCCGCACAACGTCATCGCCGGCGGAGCGACGGTCGGGCTGTCGGTGGACCAATCGCAGCCACACTCGGTATTTCGCAGATAGCCCAAGTTCGCTCGCTGTTTCAGTGATAAACTGCTGACTGGGCTAACGTTATTAGGTGCGGGCGACTAGGTTGGCGTTGCAGCGCAAAGGGCGCTCGGTGTTGCAGTGGCGCGGTTTAGAAATCGTTGTCCGGGCTAGCTAGGTCGAAGCGAACTTCCTGTGGAAAAGGGCAAACGGCGCACGCCTGAGGCCCCCCTTTGACTCGTTGTGATGGTTCGGAATGTCCAACCTCCGCCTGTTGGGCAGTGCACAGGAGGTGAGAGTTCTTCCGCCATCGCACCACAGTTGATCAGCGGTCGTCGACGTGCGGATTGAGCGAGCACGGCGTACCTATTCGGAAACAGGGGTGCCGGGCCGCTGGAGACGATCGATATCGACGGGAACGGCGTGTTCGCAATCCCAAGGCGCGAGCCACACCCGGCGACGGCCTGACCGGCTATTCGAAACGCTCGGGGGGGGTCTGATCCCATTCCGCCCGTTTGCGGATCCGCTCGTCGAGATAGGCGAGCATGTCCAACGCCCAGGCGCGGACCCGGGGGTTGAGATGGTTTTGCACGGCCTCGACCATGGGACGGCGCCGGACGTACCGCGCCCCCCATTTGCCGCCCCAGGTGCCGGTGTCGAACCGATCGCCGAGCGTCGCTAGGGTCTCGTCCGTCGCGTCCTCCAGCAGCAGGCGCGCGAGCGGCGTCCAATCCAGGGAGCCGGCGGGCCCTTGGGTAAAGTAGGAGCCGATGGTCGCTAGCACGGGCCCCCGCACGACGGGATCCTCCCGGAGCCAGGCCGCGAGGACGGCGTCGGGGACGCCGTTGACGGCGTTGCGCCCCGCCCGGTCGTCGTCGTCGTGCTCAGTGAGAATGCTGCGCATTACAAACCGGCGCTCATCCAGAAGCGCCGGCAGGACGGTGTCGAGGGCGATCAGGGGATGAAGCCGGAACAGCGACCGGGCCAGTTTTACCGGCAGGTCGCGAGAACGAGCGCGCTGGTCCTCGCCAAGATCGACCATGGCCCGCATCAGGTCCCTCGCCACGGCTTCACCGTCGGGTCCGTCCAGCGCCCGGTCGGCGATCTTGGACATGCGTCGGTCCCACTGGCCGTGATCGCCGCGGTCACGGGCCAGCGGTGCCGCGACCAGAGCCAGGCTCGCAGCCCGTCGAATCTCCGAGCCCCAGCCGTCGGACTTCTCGCAGTGATCAAGTAGATAGAGAGCCTGGTCGACCTCTCCGGCCGTGACCAGCGCCTCGACCAGTTCCGCGAACCGCGCTTGGGACAGGCCCTCGTCGAACCGCAGGCGCCAGACGCTCCGCCGCTCCT
>JANJTI010000041.1 GCA_024711185.1 Brevundimonas sp.
TGATAGGCGGTCATCCGCTTCTCGTCGTCGCTCATGGCCATGGATTTGCGCTCGGCCCCCATCAGCACCCGGTCCTTGGCGTCCTCGAAATCGCGATGGGTGACCATGCGGCGATCCTTGCGCGCCGCCATCAGGGCCGCCTCGTTGACGAGGTTGGCCAGGTCGGCGCCGGAGAAGCCGGGGGTGCCGCGAGCGATAGTCTTCACATTGACGTCGGCGGCCAGCGGCACATCCTTCATGTGCACGCGGAGAATCTTCTCCCGGCCCGATACGTCGGGATTGGGCACCACGACCTGACGGTCGAAGCGGCCGGGACGCAGCAGGGCCGGGTCCAGCACGTCGGGCCGGTTGGTGGCGGCGATCAGGATGATGCCCTCGTTGGACTCGAAGCCGTCCATCTCGACCAGCAGCTGGTTGAGGGTCTGCTCGCGCTCGTCGTTGCCGCCGCCCAGGCCGGCGCCGCGGTGACGGCCGACGGCGTCGATCTCGTCGATGAAGATGATGCAGGGCGCGTTCTTCTTGGCCTGCTCGAACATGTCGCGGACGCGGCTGGCGCCGACGCCGACGAACATCTCGACGAAATCCGATCCGGAGATGGAGAAGAACGGCACGCCCGCCTCGCCGGCGACGGCGCGGGCCAGCAGGGTCTTGCCGGTGCCGGGAGGGCCGACCAGCAGGGCGCCCTTGGGAATCTTGCCGCCGAGGCGCTGGAACTTGCCGGGATCCTTGAGGAAGTCGACGACCTCCTGCAGCTCTTCCTTGGCCTCGTCGACGCCGGCGACGTCCTCGAAAGTCTTGCGGCCCTTGTGCTCGGTCAGCAGCTTGGCCTTGGACTTGCCGAAGCCCATTGCCCCGCGCGCGCCGCCCTGCATCTGGCGCATGATCAGGATCCACAGGCCGATGATCAGCAGGAAGGGCAGCAGGGTGATCAGGGCGCCGACGTACCAGCGCTGGGCGGTGTCGGCGACGTCGACCGTGGCGCCGGTGGCGCGGATCGACTCGACCAGTTCGCTGTTCGGCTGCGGCGTGATCACCGAGAATTTGGTGCCGTCCTTCAGCTCGCCGGTGACGTTCTGGTTGCGGACCTCGATCGCCTCGATGTTGCCGGCGTCGCGGGCGGCGATCAGCTGGGAATAGTTCATGCGCTGGGGGCGCTCGGCCGCGGCCTTGTCCGCCGGCGTGGCCATGGGGCCCCCGCGGCTGACGGCGACGTAGACCGCCATGGCGCCGAGTATGACGGCGCCCAGGATGGCCATGTTACGCAGGTTCATGCTCGTCTCGGTTCCCCGGGGCGCGGCGGCCCCTCGTTCATGATGTCGACGCCGAAAATAGGTGCTTCCGCGGCGCCGCGCCATGGAAGACCGCGTCGCGTTCGCTTTCGTGCGTCATTCGGTCCAGCGCCCGGGCCAGTCGCTCCCCGACCAGCGCCTGCGCCTCGCCGACCGTTCCTGCAAGAACCGCCGCAGGCGGATCGTTCCGGATCAGCACAGGCCGGGCGGCGCGGAAGGCGGGCGGCAGGGGCCTGAGCGCGGCCCGGGCCGTTGCGGACAGGCGCGCCGTCACGCCGGCGGCGGGGACGACGGACCAGCCGGCGTCCGGGACCGACATCAGCCAGCGTCCGTCCCAGACGGCCTCCAGACCGGGGGCGAGCGGCAGGGGAGCGGCGCAGGCGCGCCGCAACTCGCCCGGCTCGCGGCCGACGAGGACGCGATTCCCCGCCGCCTCGACGCGGGCGCCGGCGAGGACGGCCACGAAGTCCTCGCCCGTCCCCAGCCGGGATCGCAAGGCCGCCAGCCGGTCGCCGCGCGGCGGCCGGTCGCCGCCGCCGGCGCAGACCAGGGCCGCGGCGAGGGCGCGGGGCGCGGTGCTCCGGTCGAGTTCGATCACGTCGTCCGCGACCGCCCGCACGCCCGACGTCCGGCCGGCCTCCGCCCCCGCCGGGGTCGCCGCGACAGCTCCGCCGGCGAGCGCCCGACGCGCCCGGGCGCGGGCGAAGCGCGGATCCTCGTTGGCCGGGTCCTCGATCCACGCGACTCCCGAGGCCGCGAGCCAGTCGCGGAGGGCGGCGCGGCGCGCGCCCAGCAGCGGCCGGAGCAGCATCAGGCCGCGCCCCTCCGGCCACGCCGGGGACGGCCCCCAGACGCGCAGCCGCCCGAGGCTGGAGCCCTCCGCCTGCATGCGCTCGCCCTCGGCGACGTCGTCGAGGGTATGGGCCAGCAGGATCACACGCGCCCCGGCCGCACGGGTCGCCTCCGCCAGCAGGCCATGGCGGGCGCGACGGGCGGCAGCGGGAAGCCCCGTCTCCGGCCTGGGCCCGGTCCAGCGGAGCAGCCGCCAGTCGGCGCCGACGCGGCGGGCCGCCTGTTCCGCGACGGCGTTCCACCTCGGGCTGTCGGGATTCAGGCCGTGATCGACGGTGAGGGCGAGCAGCCGACGGCCGCGGCGACGCGCCCAGTCGGCCGTCAGGTCCAGCAGGGCCATGGAGTCGCCGCCCCCGGACAGGGCGACGACCAGGGGCCGGGCGAGCCGGGGCTCGAGCCGGGCGTCGAGGTGGGCCTCGGCCGCCGCGATCCAGGCCGGAGCGCCGGCGGTCAGCCGCCTCTCCGCGGCGCGGCGGCCGCCGGGCAGGCGAAGCGGGTGCGCAGCTCGGCCGCCCGCGTTCGCAGCGCCGGACTGGCGGCCTCGGCGTAGCGGTTGGCGAACTCGGTCAGGGCGCCGCAGGCCTGGGTTTTGCGATCGGTGGCGTTGAGCGCCGCGGCCAGCTCGAGCGTGGTGGCGGCGGCCCAGGGCGCGGTCGGCCAGCCCTGCAACGAGGAGGCGTAGGCCGCGACCGCGCCGGCCTGGTCTCCGGCCGAGACGCGCAGGTCGCCCAGCCGGCTGTGGGCCTCGCGCGCCTGCGGCGTATCCGGCCAGGCCGCGATAACGGTCTGCAGGGCGCGATCGCCCCGGGCCGGGTCGCTGGCGGCCAGACGCACGGCGGCGGCCAGATCGCGCGCGGCGTCGCCGGTCGGCGAGGTGGTCGGTATCGGCGAGTTCAGCTCGGCCTCGCGCGCGGCGGCGGCCTCCAGCGCCCGCACGCGACCCTCGGCGTCGCGCAGACGGGTCCCGAGAGCGGTGTTGTCGCGACTGGCCTCGTCGAGGGCGAAGGTGAGGCGCTCGAGGTCGGCGTTCACCCGCCGCACCGTGGCCTCCATGTCCTCGAGCCGCCGATCCATGATCCCGACCCGCCCCTGCAGGGCGACGACTTCCGGGTCCGGCTCCACCAGCACGGGCTGGCCGGCCGCGTTGCGCTGGGTCACGGCCCGTTCGAGGCGCCGGACATTGCGATCCAGCTGCTCGAGGCGACGGCGATCCCACTGGATCGGCTCCAGCGGCGCGGTCTGGGCGACGACGACGGTGCCGCCGCCGATCAGGGCGACGCCGAGGGCGACGGCCGCAAGCTTGCGGGAGCGCGGGGCGGAGAAGAGCTTCAGCATGAGCGTTGTGGTCCCACCGATTTGCGGCCGTCGCAAGGCGTCAAACGCCCAGTCCCAGCCAGATCACGGCCCACAGGAACAGGCCGAGGACGATGTTGCAGAACAGGATCAGGAAGACGAAGCGCCACAGAGCCGAGAACCAGGACAGCGAATAGGCGCCCTTCAGCTGGGCGAAGATGTGGGCCGGCACGACGAAGCTGGACAGCAGCCACGCCGCGCCGCCCAGCCAGCCGTTGATCATGAACAGGCCCCAGATCACGAGGCCCAGCATGGCCATGAAGGTCAGGGAATAGAGGACGAAGACGCCATGGTCGTACAGGCTGACCCGCCGACGGTGCAGGAACAGGATCGCCATGAAGGGGATCGACAGCGGCACCAGAAGGAAGGCGAATTTGTAGAGCGTCTGCTGCAGCTTGTAGACGGCCAGATCCGGGTTCTGGAGCTTCTTGGCCATCTTCTTCGCGGTCGGACCGGCGTCGTCCGACTTGTAGACGCCCGCCGCCCAGTCCTTCAGCCCGGCCTGCCAGCCGCCGGGCGCGAGGCCGTCCGCCCGAACCTCCGGGCCGGTCGCGGCGGTGAGGCGTTCGAGGTCGGCGACACGCTCGTCGCGCTCGGCCGTCGCCGCCTGCAGGTCGGCGCGCGCCTCGGCCAGGGCGCCGGGCTCCGGCGCCGTCCCGCTCTCCAGGGCGACCAGGCGCTGGCGGGCCTGCTCGGCCTCGGCGGCGGCGTCGTCGAGCGCGGCCTCGGCCGCCGCGCGCTGGCCGGCGAGGCTGATCACCGGCTCCGGCATGCGCACGAAGCTGAGGATGAAGAAGGTCACGAAGATGGTGAACAGGAACAGCGCCAGCGGGGAGACGTAGCGGGTGCGGGCGCCCTGCACCCACTCGCGGGTCAGCCGGCCGGGGTTGAAGGCCAGCAGCGGCAGGGTGCGCCAGATGCGGGCGTCGAAATGCATGACGCCGTGCAGCAGCTCCTCGCCGAGGTGGAGCAGGGTGCGGTGGACGTGGGTCGGCTGGCCGCACTCGGCGCAGAACCTGCCGGGGGCCTCCGCGCCGCAGTCCGAACAGGTCGCCTGATGCTCGCCGGCCCGTCCTGTCGGGCGTTCCAGCGCGCCGGCGACGAGGCCCGCGCTGACCGCCGCACCGGCATCCTCCATGCTCATGCCAAAGCCCCCCTTGCGGTCCCGTTCTAGCCAGCGTCGGCGACCCCGGAAACGAAAAAGGCGCCCGCGCGGGGCGGGCGCCTTTCAGGGCCGGTGTGGCGTGGCGATCAGCGCACGGCGCCCGAGACGATGGCGGTGTGGGCGTTGCGATTGCGCGCCCAGGCCTCCTCGTTCGAACCGGCGGCGATCGGACGCTCCTTGCCGTAGCTGATGGTGTCGATGCGGGCCGCGCTGACGCCGCGCTCGACCAGGTAGGTGCGCACAGACTCGGCCCGGCGCGCGCCGAGGGCGAGATTGTACTCGCGGGTGCCGCGTTCGTCGGCGTTGCCCTCGATGCGGACGGTCACGCCCGGATAGCGCTGCAGCCAGGCCACCTGGGCGTCGAGACGCGGGTAGGCCTCAGGGCGGATCTGGTAGCTGTCGAGGTCGAAATAGACCCGGTCGCCCACGTTGACGACGAAGTCCTGTTCCGAGCCCGGCCGCGCGGCGCCCAGACCGCCGCCCTCGACCCCGCCGGCGCCCGCACCCGGATATTGCGGATTGGTCGCCGGCGGCATGTCGGCGCCCGACGGCGAGTCCGCAGCCGGACGCGGGGTGCAGGCGGCGAAGGCCGCGGCGGCCGCGCCGACGGCGGCCACGCGAACCAGGGTCGAGATCTTCATCATGGGTCCTCCTGAATGCGGGGCCCTCGGCCCGCAGCTTTGCTGTAGATTTTCGGTACTTCCGCGCCGGGCCTTCCGCCAGTCGCGATAACGCAAGATTGACCCGGATCGCTCCGGCGACGTCAGGCCGGGCAGGCGTCCGGGCCGGTGGCGGCGAGGCGGGCGGGCTGTTCGTCGAGCAGCGGCGACCAGGCGGGATCCGACCCGCGGCCCGGGTAGCCGGCCTGGCTGACCAGGCGGCCCGACAGGTCGACGGTCCAGAGCCGGGTGTCGCCGCCGGGAGCCTGGCGCGCGAACATGATGTAGCGGCCGTTCGGCGCCCAGGACGGGCCTTCCTCGAAATAGCTGGACGAGAGGATGCGCTCGCCCGAGCCGTCGGTGCGCATCACGCCGGTCGAGAAGCGGCCGCCCGACTGCTTGGTGAAGGCGATCAGGTCGCCGCGCGGGCTCCACGCCGGGGCCGTGTAGATGCCGCCGCCGCGGCTGATCGGCCGCTGGCCCGAGCCGTCCGCCCGCATGGTGTAGAGCCGGGCGGAGCCGGAGCGGTCCGAGGTGAAGACGATCTGCGAACCGTCCGGGCTGAACGAGGGCGAGGTGTCGATGCCCGGGTCCGAGGTCAGGCGGCGCAGCTGCCGGCTGCTCAGGTCCATGACGTAGATGTCGGTGTTGCCGCCGCGGATGATCGAGAAGGCCAGCTTCGAGCCGTCGTTGGAGAAGCGGGGAGCTAGCACCTGGCCGTCGAACTCGCCGAGCGATTCCGTCCGGCCCGTCTGCAGGTTCCTGAGGTAGATGCGGCTGTAGTCGCGGCCCAGCGCGACGTAGGTGATCTCGTTGGGGTCGCTCATCGAAAAGCGCGGCGACATGATGATCTCGTCGCCCTGCGTCAGGAACACCGGGTCGTGGCCGTCCTGGTCGGAGATGGCGAGGCGGGACAGGCGGTTCAGCTGGGTGCCGCTCTCGGAGACGAAGACTACGCGGCTGTCGAAGAAGCCGCTCTCGCCGGTCATCCGCTGGTAGACCATGTCGGCGATCTTGTGCCCGATGCGCCGCCACTGCAGCGGTGTGGCGGTGAACTTCCACGCCACCAGCTGGCACTGACGATAGGGATCGTACAGGCGGAAGCCGTAGTCGTTGCGGTTATCGGGCCGCGGCGTGAC
>JANJTI010000118.1 GCA_024711185.1 Brevundimonas sp.
GAAGCAAACGCGACAGGGTTCCATGCGCTGCCCCTACTGCCAGTCCGAAGACACCCAGGTGAAGGATTCGCGTCCGGCCGAAGACGGCGCGGCGATCCGCCGCCGCCGGGTCTGCCCCGATTGCGGCGGCCGGTTCACGACGTTCGAACGCGTCCAGCTTCGCGATCTCGTGGTGATGAAGAAGTCGGGTCGCCGCACGCCGTTCGATCGCGACAAGCTGGAGCGTTCGCTGGGCATCGCCCTGCGCAAGCGGCCGGTGCAGCCGGAACAGATCGAGCAACTGGTCAGCCGCATCGTCCGCCAGCTGGAAAGCCTCGGCGAGACCGAGATCCCGTCCTCGACGGTCGGCGACTTCATCATGAAGGCGCTGAAGTCGGTCGACGAGGTGGCCTATGTCCGTTACGCCTCGGTCTACAAGGACTTCCGCCACACCGGCGACTTCGCCCGCTTCCTCGGGGCCGAGGGGCTGAGCGAAGGGGGCCTGGACGACGAATCCGGCCCGCGCTGATGCGCCCGTCCCTGCAAGGCGTCAGGGTGACCCTCAAGCTGGCGACCTCCCTCGACGGGCGGATCGCGACGGCGACGGGCGAATCGAAGTGGATCACCGGCGAGGCGGCGCGGCTGGAAGGCCACCGCCTGCGCGCCGCGCACGACGCCATCCTCGTCGGCGTGGAGACGGTGCTGGCCGACGATCCCGAACTCACCGCCCGCCTGCCCGGCCGTCCGGTCGACCAGCCGCTGCGCGTGGTGCTGGACAGCCGCCTGCGCACCCCGCCGACGGCGAAAGTCGCCCAGGGCGACACCCTGATCCTGACCGTCGCCGAACCGAAGCCGGTGGGCGAGGCCCGGGTCGAACAGGTGGAGGCGGCGGACGGACGGCCGGCGGCTGAAGCCGTGCTCCGGGCGATCCGGCGGGCCGGGGCAAGCTCCGTGCTGATCGAGGGCGGCGGCCAGGTGGCGGCCTCGTTCCTGCGCGCCGGCCTGATTGACCGCCTGGAGTGGTTCCGCGCGCCCGTCCTGCTGGGCGGCGAGGGGCGGCCCTGCGTCGCGGCGCTGGCGCTTGCAAAGCTGGCCGACGCCCCCAAGTTCCGTCGTCTGTCGGCCGAACCGGTCGGCGACGACCTGTGGGAACGCTACGAGCGCGCGGCCTGACGATGAAGACGACCGATTCCGACGCAGGGCGCCGTCATGACTGCGGGGCGGTCGGTCGCGCCGCGGCGCAAACTGGCCGAAATGGCCGAAGTGGCCGCAATATTGCGGGCGGCCACCTTCCCCCGGGCGCCGCCTGATGTTCACCGGCATCGTCACCGACGTCGGCCGGGTGCGGAAGGTCGAGCCGACCGCGCGCGACCGGCGTTACGAGATTGAAACCTCATGGGAAACTGGCGGGATCGATCTCGGAGCCTCGATCAGCCACGCCGGCTGCTGCCTGACGGTGACGGAGAAGGGGCCCGGCTGGTTCGCGGTCGAGGTTTCGGGCGAAACCCTGTCGAAGACGACCCTCGGGACCTGGAAGGCGGGCGACCGGGTCAATCTCGAGCGCGCCGCGAAGCTCGGCGACGAATTGGGCGGCCACATCGTCTCGGGTCACGTCGACGGCCTCGGGCGGGTGGTTTCCATAACCCGCGAGGGCGGCTCCCACCGCATCGACATCGAGGCGCCGGCGCCGCTGCACCGTTTCATCGCGCCCAAGGGCTCGATCACCGTCGACGGCGTCTCCCTGACCGTCAATGCGGTGGAGGGCCGGACCTTCGGCCTGAACATCATCCCGCACACCTGGGAGGCGACCACCCTCGGCGGCCTGAAGCCGGGCGACGCGGTCAATCTCGAGATCGACATGCTGGCGCGATACCTCGCGCGGTGGCAGGAGACGGCCACATGAACCTGGCGGCCAACATGAACGACAGCCCGATCAGTCCGATCGAGGACATTCTCGAGGACGCCCGCAACGGG
Source organism: Brevundimonas sp. (assembly GCA_024711185.1). GTDB lineage: Bacteria > Pseudomonadota > Alphaproteobacteria > Caulobacterales > Caulobacteraceae > Brevundimonas. The sequence continues at coordinate 1,954 of JANJTI010000118.1, forward strand.
CGGCCCTACATCCTCGTCGACGCGGAGGACCGCGAGAACGAGGGCGATGTCATCATCCCGGCCCAGTTCGCCACCCCGGACCAGATCAACTTCATGGCCCGGCACGCCCGCGGCCTGGTCTGCCTCGCCATCACCGCCGAACGGGCGCGCCAGCTGCGCCTGCCGCCGATGGCCGCCGAGAACCGTACGTCGATGGGCACCGCCTTCACCGTCTCGATCGAGGCGCGCGAGGGGGTGACGACGGGCATCAGCGCCGCCGACCGGGCCCGCACCATCCAGGTGGCGGTCGATCCGCACCGGGGCGCCGACGACATCGTCTCGCCGGGCCACGTCTTCCCGCTGGTGGCCCGCGACGGCGGCGTGCTGGTCCGCACCGGCCACACCGAGGCGGCGGTCGACATCAGCCGCATGGCCGGCCTGACCCCGGCCGGCGTGATCTGCGAGATCATGAACGACGACGGCACCATGGCGCGCATGCCGGATCTGGTCGCCTTCGCCCAGCTGCACGGGCTGAAGATCGGCACGATCGCCGACCTGATCGCCTATCGCCGCCGCACCGAGCGGTTGGTCGAGCGCGTCATGGACACGCCCTTCGAGAGCGTCCACGGCGGCCCCTTCCGCCTGATGCTGTACCGCAATGTCGTCGAGGGCGTGGAGCACGTGGCCCTCGTCCACGGCAAGATCGAGCCCGGCAAGCCGACCCTGGTGCGCATGCACCAGGTTGATTTCGCCGCCGACCTGCTCGGCCACGTGGAATCGCGGCAGGCCTATATTCCCAAGGCCCTGAAGGCGATCACCGGACACGCCGGCGCGGGGGTGACCGTCTTCCTGCGCGACCCGGAGCTGCGCGGTCTGGCCGAGCGGCTGGCCGGCGGCGACAAGCCTACCGCCGCCGACCGGTCGATCCGCAACTATGGCGTCGGCGCCCAGATCCTGAAGGACCTCGGGGTGCGCGACATGATCGTGATGAGCTCCACCCGCCCCGAACCCGCCGCCATCGAGGGCTACGGCCTGCGCATCGTCGGCTGGCGCGACATGGACGGAGAGGACAAGGGATGAGCGATTCCCCGCGGGTGCTGATCGTCGAGGCCCGCTTCTACGACGACCTCGCCGACGCCCTGCTCGACGGCGCTGTCGACGTCCTGCGGGAGCGGGGCGTGGAGTACGACGTCGTCTCCGTGCCCGGCGCGCTCGAGGTGCCGCCCGCCATCGCCCTCGCCGAAGAGGCCGGCCGCTATCCCACGGCCCCGCGCTACGACGGCTATGTCGCGCTCGGCTGCGTGATCCGCGGCGAGACCTACCATTTCGAGATCGTCTCCGATCAGTCGGCCGCCGGCCTGATGCAGCTCGGCCTCAAGGGGCTCGCCATCGGCAACGGCATCCTGACCACCGAGGACGAGGACCAGGCGTGGGCGCGCGCCCGCCGCAGCGAGGGCGACAAGGGCGGCGGGGCGGCGCGCGCTTGTCTCGATCTCATTGCGCTGCGCAAGCGGCTGCGGGTAGGACTGGCCTCGTGACCGAACCCAACAGCCTCCAGTCCGTCCTCGAGCAGCTCGCCGGGGCCGAGAAGTCCCGCGCCGAGCCCGGACTGACCTCGCGCCAGCGCCGCGCCCGCACCGTGGCCCGCCTCGCGGCCGTCCAGGCGCTCTATCAGATGGAGCTGGCCGGGGAGGGGGTGGAGACGGTGATCAGCGAGTTCGCCAACCATCGCTTCGACGCCGACATCGAGGGTCAGCCGCTGGCCGAGGCCGACGAGGCCTGGTTCGCCGATGTGGTTCGGGGTGTGGTCGAGCGCCAGCGCGACATCGACGCCGCCGTCAAGGCCCGTCTAGCCTCGAACTGGCGGCTGGAGCGGATCGACTCCACCCTTCGGGCCCTGCTCCGGGCCGGGGCGTGGGAGCTGCGCGAGCGCCGGGAAGTCCCGAAGGAGATCGTCATCGACGAGTACGTCGAACTGGCCAAGGCCTTCTTCGACGACGCCGAAGCCAGGTTCGTCAACGCGGCGCTGGACGGCGTCGCCCGGGACGTGCGCGGCCAGGCGGGATAGGCTCAGATGCCCGCGCTCGACGTCGCCGGCGAGTTCGAGACGATCCGGCGCCTGCTGGCCCCGCTGGCCCATCCGGAATGGGGCAGGGGGCTGGTGGACGACGTCGCGGTCCTGCCGGCGCGACCGGGTTACGACCTCGTCCTGACCAAGGACGCCATCGTCGAAGGCGTCCACTTCCTGCCCACGGACCCGCTGGACACGGTCGCGCGCAAGCTGCTGCGGGTGAACCTCTCGGATCTCGCGAGCAAGGGCGCGGAGCCGTTCGGCTATCTGCTCGCCTGCGGCTGGTCTGAACGCTGCGGCTGGCCCGAGCGGATGACCTTCGTCGACGGCCTGCGCGCCGACCAGAAGGCTTACGGCGTCTGGCTGCTCGGAGGAGATACGGTGGTCACCCCGGGTCCCGCCAGCTTCTCCCTGACGGCGCTCGGCTGGACTCCCAGGGGACGAACGGTTTCGCGCGCGGGCGCCGCGCCCGGGGATCTGGTCTTCGTCACCGGCGCCATCGGCGACGGATGGCTGGGCCTGCAGGCGCTCCAGGGCAAGCTCTCGCTGGATCCGGAGCGGCTGGGCGCGCTGGCCGATCACTACCGCACGCCGGCGCCTCCGGTCGCCTTCGCCCCGGTCATCCGCGATCTGGCGACCGCCGCGCTCGACGTCTCGGACGGGTTGATCGCCGATCTCGGCCATCTTGCGGACGCCAGCGGGGTGGGCGTGGAGATCGACCTCGAACTCACCCCTCTCTCCACCGCGGGCGCGGCCTGGTTCGAGGGGCGGGTCGATCCCCAGGCGGCGCTGGAGAGCCTCGTCACCGGCGGCGACGACTACGAGATCGCCTTCACCGTCGCCGCCCGCGACGAGTCGGCGGCGCGCCGGGAGGCGGAGCGCCGCCATATCCGTCTCACACGGTTGGGGCGGGTGGTACCGGGCGCGGGGGTGACGGCGCGATTCGCGGGCCGGCCCGTAAGCTTCGCCCGGAGCGGCTTCACCCACGGCTGACAACGAAATCTCAACGGGCCGGCCGCAGCATCGGTCCATGCGTCGCCGGGACCTGATCGCCGCTTCTGTTTCTCTTGCCGCCGGCCCTGCGGCGGCGGCGGGCGACGGCGACCGTCCGGCCGGAGCGACCCTGAACGTCTCGGGCGTCGGGTTGCCGGTCATCGTCGGCGGGCGACTGCGCAACTATGTTTTCGTCTCGCTGCGCCTCCATCTGGGCTCAGCCACGCCCGAGGCGATGCGGTTGAAGGAGCCGTTCCTGCGCGACGCCCTGGTGCGCGCCGGACACCGGACGCCCTTCGTGGTCGCCGACGACTGGACCCGGCTCGACGAGGCCGCGCTTGCGGCCAGCCTGATGCGCGCGGCCGCGACCATCGCCGGCCGCGGCGCCGTCTCCCGCGTCGAGGTGGTCAGCCAGGCGCCGCGGCGCCGGACGGGGGTTCGCGCCGGCTGATCGCCGTTCACCAACCCTGTTGCGTCACACCGACGCATTTGGCACGTTTCCGCCGCAATTCCCCAAGGACGTAACACGCGTCCGTCGCGCACGGGGGGACCGGAAGGCGGAGAGAGGCGAAAACGCCCCCCGCGCCAAGGGCCGGGCGCCTCAACAGACAGGGTTTGGAAACACCATGAGTATGTATCTGTGGCTGGTCATAGCCGCAGGCGGACTGGGGGTGCTTTACGGAGCCGTCCAGACCGCCGCCTTGATGAAGGCCTCGACCGGCACCGACCGGATGCGGGAAATCGCCGCCGCCATCCAGGAAGGCGCATCCGCCTACCTTCGCCGCCAGTACACCACCATCGGCATCGTCGGCGTGGTCATCCTGATCGCCGCCTGGCTGCTCATCGGCCCGTGGGCGGCGATCGGCTTCCTGATCGGAGCCGTCCTCTCGGGGGCGGCGGGCTTCGCCGGTATGCTGATCTCCGTTCGCGCCAACGTCCGGACGGCCCAGGCCGCCTCCGAAAGCCTGTCGAAGGGGCTGGACCTGGCGTTCCGCTCCGGCGCCATCACCGGCATGTTCGTGGCGGGCGGCGCCCTGCTGGGGGTGGCCGGCTATTTCGCCTTCCTGACCCTAGGCGCGGGCTTCGATCCGACCAGCCGAGAGGTCATCGACGGGCTCGTGGCGCTGGGCTTCGGCGCCTCGTTGATCTCCATCTTCGCGCGTCTCGGCGGCGGCATCTTCACCAAGGGCGCCGACGTCGGCGGCGACATGGTGGGCAAGGTCGAGGCCGGCATCCCCGAGGACGATCCCCGCAACGCCGCGACCATCGCCGACAACGTCGGCGACAACGTCGGCGACTGCGCCGGCATGGCCGCCGACCTGTTCGAGACCTATGCGGTGACCACGGTCGCCACCATGGTGCTGGCGGCGATCTTCTTCCGCGGCCAGCCCTACGTCGAAGCGATGATGCTGCTGCCGCTGCTGATCTGCGCGGTCTGCATCGTCACCTCGATCATCGGCTCGTTCTTCGTCCGCCTCGGCAAGTCGCAGAACATCATGGGCGCCCTCTACCAAGGTCTGATCGTCACCGGCGTGCTGTCGATCGCCGCCATCTTCGGCCTGTTCCAGTTCCTGCGCGGCGAGGACATCCTCGGTCCGGTGGTGACATCGGGTGGGCTGACCATCGCGCCGATGAACCTGTTCTGGTCGGGCATGGTCGGCCTGGCGGTCACCGCCGCCATCGTGGTGATCACCGAATACTACACCGGCACCAACTATCGCCCGGTGAAGTCGGTGGCCAACGCCTCGGTCTCCGGCCACGGCACCAACGTCATCCAGGGCCTCGCCATGTCGCTGGAGTCGACCGCCCTGCCGGCGCTCACCATCATCGTCGGCATCGTCGCGACCTATCAGCTGGCGGGTCTGTTCGGCATCGCCATCGCCACCACGACGATGCTCGGCGTGGCGGGTATGATCGTGGCGCTGGACGCCTTCGGCCCGGTCACCGACAATGCGGGCGGCATCGCCGAGATGGCGGGCCTTCCGTCGGAGGTGCGCACCTCGACCGATGCGCTCGATGCGGTCGGCAACACCACCAAGGCCGTGACCAAGGGCTACGCCATCGGTTCGGCCGGGCTCGGCGCCCTGGTGCTGTTCGCCGCCTATACCGAGGACCTGAAGCACTTCGCCGCCGAGGCGGCGCCGGGCAGCTTCTTCGACGGGCTCGGCGCGGTCGCCTTCGACCTGGCCAATCCCTATGTGGTCGTCGGTCTGCTGTTCGGGGGACTGTTGCCCTTCCTCTTCGGCGGCCTGTCGATGACGGCGGTGGGGCGCGCGGCGGAATCGGTGGTGGCGGAAGTTCGTCGCCAGTTCCGGGAAAATCCCGGGATCATGACGGGCGAGGTCAAGCCGGAGTACGGCCGGGCCGTCGACATCCTGACCGGCGCCGCGATCCGCGAGATGATCGTGCCGTCGCTCCTGCCGGTGCTGTCGCCGATCGTCCTGTTCGTGGTCGTGCTGATGATCCAGCCGGACAAGGCCAACGCCTTCGCCGCCCTCGGCGCCATGCTGATGGGCGTCATCGTCACCGGTCTGTTCGTGGCCATCTCGATGACCTCGGGCGGCGGCGCCTGGGACAACGCCAAGAAGGTGATCGAGGAGGGCTTCACCGACCGCAACGGCGTCGTCCACGGCAAGGGTTCCGAGGCCCACAAGGCCGCGGTCACCGGCGATACGGTCGGGGATCCCTACAAGGACACTTCCGGTCCGGCGGTGAACCCGATGATCAAGATCACCAACATCGTCGCCCTGCTGCTTCTGGCGGTGCTGGCGAGCGGGCGGATCGGCTGATCCCGGGATCCGCAACGAACGACGCCCCGGAGAGCGATCTCCGGGGCGTTTTCGATTCCGGGGAAGAGGCGCCTCAGTCCGGCCGGCGCTGACCCGGCATGTCCTCGTCGGTGCGCGGCAGCTGGCCGCGGGCGACGTTGCCCAGCAGCTGCTCGAGAATGGTGAGCTGGCGGCCGCGGGTCGGCGTCTCGCGATCGTTCATGGCGATCCGCTGACCGTCCTCAAGCCCGAGCGTCCGCACGGCGGCGACCTGCCCGGCGTCGTTGAAGGTGATCTCGGTGATCGTGCGCTGCGTCACCTGCGGCCGGTTATAGGTGTATTTCTCGGTCACCTGGCTCATGTAGTACCAGATGCTGTCCCTCTCGAAGGTCGAGGTGGTCGACGGCGTCCCCAGCTTGGTCAGCACGGTCTCGCGCGTGTCAGTCCCGGCGACGATATCGGTCGGCCGGGCGTCGACCGCCTGGAAGCCGTTCTGGCCGATGACCGGGGCGCAGGCCGTCGTCAGGGCCGCGGCCGACAGCGCGGCGATAAGGAGCTTGGAACGGGGCATGGGAGACGCCTGCGAGAGAACAAGGTCTTTGACCTAACCGGACCGGAGCCTTAGTTCAACGGCGCGGCGGAAAAGGGGCCGCGGATCATGCTTCAGAATCTGTTCCGGTCCCGCCGCGGCCGCCTGGGCGAGAGCCTCTACCAGCACGTCGTCGCGCAGGCCCGGCAGCCGGCCTTCTACACCCGTTTGGGCGTCGCGGATCGCATCGACGCGCGTTTCGAGCTCTACACCCTGCACGTCCTGCTGCTGAGCATGCGACTGGCTGACGAGGGCGACGCGGGCCGCGACATGGGCCAGCAGCTGTTCGACACCTATGTGTCTGCGCTCGATCACGCCCTGCGCGAACTCGGGGTCGCGGGCGCCTGGCTCGTGCACCTGCGCCAGCGCGCG
>JANJTI010000125.1 GCA_024711185.1 Brevundimonas sp.
CGGCGTGGTGGTGGCGACGACGGGGATGACGCCGGCGGAAGGGCGTGCGTATCGCACGTTGCGGCAGCGGGGCGTGGTGGTGGTGACCCTGAACTACCGGCTCGGCCGATTGGGGTTTTTCGATCATCCGGCGCTGGCGGCGGAGCGCCCCCCGGGCGAGCCGGCGGCCAACTACGGGCTGATGGACGTGGTGGCGGCCCTGCGGTGGGTCAGGGACAACGCGGCCGCGTTCGGCGGAGATGCGGACAACGTCACCGTCTTCGGCGAGTCGGCGGGCGGGGCCCTGGTGACGCGGCTGATGATATCGGAGCCGGCGCGCGGGCTGTTCCACCGGGCCGTGGTGCAGTCGGGGCTGGGCCGGGACGAGGGCACGCCGCTGGACGAGGCGAGGCTGGACGGCGGACCGTCGATGCGGGCGAGGGGGCAGGCCTTCGCGGCGGCTCATGGCGCGATGTCGGCCGATGCGTTGCGCGCCCTCCCGGCCGAGGCCTTCCTGCGACCGGCTCCGAACTTCTACGGCGGCGATCTGCTGGTGCGTGACGGGACCTGGGTGACCGAGGACGTCGAGGCGGCCTTCGCCGCCGGGCGCGAGGCGGCCGTGCCGCTGATCATCGGCACGAACAGCGCCGAGTTCTGGTGGATGAAGCCCTCCGACCTCAACCCCTACGGCGCCATCGACGACGCCATGACCCCGGAGGAGCGCGGCGCCTTCCTCGACGCCTACGGCGGGCAGGCGGGCTATGACGCCCACGTGCTCAGCGACCTCGTCTTCAACGAGCCGGCCCGACATCTGGCCCGGCTGCATGCCGCCAACGGCCATCCGACATACCTGTACCGCTTCGACGTGGTCTCGGCGGCCATGCCCGAACCCCACGAAGGGGCGACGCACGCCTCGGAGCGGCAGTACGTGTTCGACAACCTGAGCGCCTCGCCATGGCCGACGGCCGAGATGGACCAGCGGCAGGCGGATCAGATGGCCGGATACTGGACGAGCTTCGCCCGCGCCGGCGACCCCAACGGCGGGATGCGCCAGGCCTGGCCCGAGTTCGGAGCCGAGCGCGACCGGCTGCTGGAGTTCACCAACGACGGGCCGATGGCGAAGCCGGTCCCGTTCGGCCGGCGGCTGGACCTTGTCGAGCGCTATTACGCCCGGGTGCGGTGAGGCTCAGAGCGTGTCCAGCACCTCGCCGTGGGTCCGGATGACCTCGGCGTAGAGCAGGCCGGAGTCCTTGATGGTCCGCTCCTGGGTCGCGAAGTTCACGTGCACGATGCCGAAGCGCTTGGAGTAGCCCAGCGACCATTCGAGATTGTCGAGCAGCGACCATGCCATGTAGCCCCGCAGGTCCACGCCCTTGCCGATGGCGTCGTGGGCGGCCTTGAGGTGGTTCTTCAGATAGTCGACCCGCATCGGGTCGTGGATGCGGCCGTCGATGGCGTGAGGCGGGTCGTACCAGGCCGAGCCGTTCTCGGTGATCATCAGCGGCAAGCCGTCGGTCTGCTCGTGCAGCCAGACCAGGGTGTCGGTGAGGGCGGGGGGATAGACCTCCCAGCCGGTCTCGGTGTGGGCGTGCTGGACCTGTTTCACGGGGCGGGCGCGAACCGGCCAGGCGTCGGGGGCGTTCTCCGGCACCGAGCGGGTGTACCAGTTCAACCCCATCCAGTCGGTCGGCTGGGCGATCAGGTCGAAGTCCTCCCCGGGAAACTCCCGCCAGGCCTCGCCGTAGACGTCCTTCAGCTCTTCGGGATAGCCGCGGCCCATCAGCGGGTCGAGGAACCAGCGGTTCATCTGGGCTTCGGCGCGGCGGCGGGCGGCCTCGTCCTCGGGCTTGTCGGAGGCTGGATATTTGGGCTCGATGTTGAGGACGATGCCGATCTGGCCCTCGCCGACTTCGCGGAAGCGCTTCACCGCCGCGCCGTGAGCGCGCAGCACATTGTGCCCGGCGATCACCGCCTCGAAGGCCGACCGGTGGCCGGGGGCCAGGGCTCCGTGAAGATAGCCGCCGTCGACGATCACCCACGGCTCGTTGATCGTGCCCCAGGTCTTCACCCGGCCCTTGAACGTCTCGAACAGGACCTGGCCGTAGTCGGCGAACCAGTCGGCGATGTCGGGGTTCAGCCAGCCGCCGCGATCGTCGAGCGCCGCCGGCAAATCCCAGTGGTAAAGGGTGGTGAGCGGCTCGATGCCGGCCTCGAGCAGGCCGTCGACGAGGCGGTCGTAGAAGTCGAGCCCCTTCGCATTGATGGGGCCGCGGCCCTCCGGAATCACCCGGCTCCAGCTGACCGAGAACCGGTAGGCCTGCAGGTTCAGCCGCTTCATCAGCTCGATGTCCTCGCGCCACCGGTTGTAGTGGTCGCAGGCCACGTCGCCGGTGTCGCCGTCCTTCATGTTGCCGGGGGTGTGGCTGAAGCGATCCCAGATGGACTCCCCCGCGCCGTCGGCCATCGAGGCCCCTTCGATCTGGTAGGCGGCCGTGGCCGCGCCCCAGAGAAAACCCTCAGGAAAGCGATAGCTGCGGGCGGTTTCTGAGGACATGGATGAAAATCTCGACAACGGGAAGCAGAACGCGGCGGCGGATTTGGCGGGCTGTGGCCCTTGCCTGTGGCGGCCTGACCACAACCGCGGTGTGGCCAAACTAGGGCACTTGCGGGGGGCATGACCAGTGTGTCATGTAATCGGTTACAAGGAACTTACGGACGGACCCGCGGCAAGCGGGCCGGGGCCGGGTCTTCCAGGGAGCGGATCCTTTGCCACAGATGAGGACGCAGTCCACCGGCGCGGGCGGCGCGACATGAAGCCCGCCACGATTCGCGACGTCGCCCGGCGCGCCGAGGTGTCCGTGGCGTCGGTGTCGCGCGTGCTGACCGGCGCCGGCCCGGTGACCGAGGCGACCCGCAAGCGGGTGATGGAGGCGGTCGAGGCCCTGCAGTACGTGCCGCACTCCGGCGCACGCAGCCTGTCGACCAGCCGGACGAGCACCGTCGGCGTCATCCTCCCGGACCTGTACGGCGAGTACTTCTCGGAACTGATCCGGGGCATGGATCTCGCGGCCCGGGCGCTGGGCTATCATCTGATTGTCTCGTCGTCGCACGACGACGCCGAGGAGGCGTCGGCGGCGATCCGTTCGATGCGCGGCCGGGTCGACGGACTGATCGTGCTGTCGCCCCACCTTGGCGCGGCCAATCTCGCGGCCAGTCTCGCGGGCCGGCTGCCCGTCCTGCTGATGAACGGCGGGGCCGACGCCGGCCGGCCGTCGATCGTGGTCGACAACCATGGCGGGGCGGTGGCTGCGGTGGAGCATCTGATCGCCACCGGGCGCCGTCGCATCGCCCACATCGCCGGACCCACCGGCAACCTCGAGGCCGAAGCCCGGCTGGCCGGGTATCTGGAGGCCATGGCGGCCGCGGGCCTGCCGACGACCGTGGTCGACGGCGCCTTCACCAAGGCTTCCGGTCACGAGGCCGGCCTGCAGCTGGCCAGGATGAGTCCGCGGCCTGACGGCGTCTTCGCCGCCAACGACAACATGGCGATCGGCGCCATGCTGGCGCTGCAGGAGGCGGGGGTGCGGGTGCCCGAGGATCTGGGCGTGGTCGGTTTCGACGACGTCCCGCTCGCCGGCCTGGTCCACCCGGGCCTGACCACCCTCAGGATCAACATCGCCGAGATGGGCCGCAGCGCCCTCGAACGGCTGGTGAAGCTCATCCAATCCACAGGCGCGGCCGACGCTGACGCCGCCTGCGAGATCGTGCGACCCGAACTGGTCGTGCGGCCTTCCACCAATCCGGCGACCCGGAACCCGACCGGGGCAAACCGCGCCACCGCGGCGGCCGTTCCGCACTCAGAGGGGGAGAACCCGTAATGACCCGCAAATCCAGGCTCTATCTCGGGGCGGCCTCCGCCCTGGCCGTGGCGATCTCACTGGCCGCGGCCGGCGGGGCGGCCGCCCAGGTCGCGACCTCGACGATCCGCGGCAGCGTGACTGAAGGCGCCGTCGCCGAGGCGGGCGCCACGATCGTGGCGCGGGACGTCGCCACCGGCTTCACCTCGCGCACCACCGCCAACAGCAGCGGCGGCTATGTTCTGTCCGGCCTGCGTCCGGGAACCTACGAGATCACCGTCACCACGACCGACGGTCAGTCGACCAGCGACGTCGTCACCATCGGCGTCGGGCAGGTCGGCGAACTGGACCTTGTGATCGGCGGCGGCGCCGCTGCCGTGGCGAACGCCGACGCTGCCCAACTGGGCGACGTGGTCGTCACCGGCCGGCGCCTCGCCGAGGTCCGCACACCGGAGATCGCCACCAACGTCACGACCCAGCAGATCCAGACCCTTCCGCAGATCAACCGCAACTTCCTGAACTTCGCTGCCCTTGCTCCGGGCGTGCGGGTGTCGGTGAACGAGCAGGAGCAGACCATCACCGCCGGCGGCCAGCGGGCGGAATCGGTCAACGCCTTCATCGATGGCGCCAGCCAGAAGTCCAACATCATCGACGGCGGCATCGCCGGCCAGGACGACAGCCGCGGCAACCCCTTCCCGCAGGCCGGCATCCAGGAGTTCCGCGTCGTCAGCCAGAACTTCAAGGCGGAGTACGAGCAGGCCTCCTCGGCGATCATCACCGCCGTCACCCGCTCGGGCACCAACGAATTCCACGGCGAGGTGTTCGGTACCTATCGCGATCAGGACTTCATCACCCAGGACGTGTTCTCGGAGCGCCGCGGCGATGAGCAGCCGCCGCTGGAGGTGCAACAGTACGGCGTCGCGCTGGGCGGGCCGATCATTCGGGACCGGCTGCACTTCTTCGGCACCTATGAGCGCAAGGAAGAGGGCCGCGCCGCTACGGTGAACCTGGGCCGGCAGGAGCCGCGCTTCCAGACGCAGTTCGCCGACTACATCGGCACCTTCGGCGTGCCGTTCGAGGAGGATCTCTACTTCGGCAAGCTGAGCTGGCAGCCGATGGATGACCATCTGGTCGACCTGAGCGTCACCTGGCGCGACGAGTTCGACACCCGCGGCATCGGCGGCGCCAACTCGGTCGAGCGCGCCTCGCAGCTGAACCAGACGACCCTGGGCATCAACGGCCGCCACCAGTGGACGACCGACACCTTCCTGAATGAATTCGCCATCAACTACCGCGAGTACAACTACAATCCGCAGGCGGTGAACTTCAGCGACGTCGGCGAGACCTATCGCTATTTCGACCCCTTGCAGCCCGTGAACCCGAGGGGCGGCGCCGCGATCCTGAATCTCGGCGGGGCCGACAGCCGCCAGGACATCGTCGACGAGGTCCTGACCTTCCGTAATGACCTGACCTTCAACGACATCGAGTGGAACGGCTTCCACACGATCAAGCTGGGCGGCAAGTTCTCGCGCCAGAACTACCAGGTCACCAAGGAGTTCGGGCGGAATCCCCTGTTCTACTACGACGTCGACGGGCGGCCTGAGCTGAGCGGCAGCACCACCGTTCCCTACCGGGTCGAGCTGGGCAACGCCTTCCCGTCGGTCGACCTGACCAACAACGTCATTGGCCTGTACATTCAGGATGACTGGCAGATCACCGACAGGCTGGAGCTGAATCTCGGCATCCGCTGGGACTACGAGGACAACGCCAACAACAACGACTACGTCACCCCGCAGTCAGTGATCGACGGCCTCGACCAGTGGATCGCCTCGACGGACGGCGGCAAGCCTGCGGGCTACGCGCCGAGCTGGTTCAATCGCGAAGACTACATCTCGACGGGGAACAACCGCGACGCGTTCGCCGGGGCCTTCCAGCCGCGGATCGGCTTCTCCTACGATCTGTTCGGAGACCGCTCGACGGTGATCTTCGGCGGCGCCGGCCGGTACTACGACCGCGTCCAGTTCAACTTCTCGTTCGACGAGATCGTCAAGCCGTTCGACTTCCGTCAGGAGGTGTTCTTCTCGACAACCGGGCGTCCGCTCGGTGAGGATCGCGATCCGGGCCCGGGCGTCGACACGCCGGGCGATGCGGGCGACCCGATCCTGTGGCAGGAATCCTACCGCACCGTGGCGGGCCTCGACGCCGTGCTCGACACCTTCCCCGGACGCGGGGAGGTCTTCCTGCTGGACAACGACTTCGAGCCGCCGCGCACCGACCAGTTCAACCTCGGGGTTCGGCAACGGCTCGGTGAGTGGCAGACGGAACTGACGCTGGCCTACGGCAAGACCGAAAACGAGTTCACCTGGCAGTACCTGACGCGTTGCCGTGAGCCGAACCGTCCGAACGACGGCGACGGGTTCGGCGACAACGGCGGCTTCTGCGGCCCGAGCGGGGCGAACCCCTATCGAGGCTACTTCGTCTCCGATCACAACAAGGAGCGCGAGTTCACGGCTCTCTATCTCAAGGCCGACAAGCCCTACACCGAAGCGTCGGGCTGGGGCCTGAACATCGCCTACACCCTCTCGGAGTCGCTTCAGAACGGCGGCAACGACAACTTCTGCTTCGACTGTTTCTCGGTCGAGACCTCGCCGATGCGCTCGTCCGCCAACGACGAGAGGCACCGCATCGTCGCCAACGGCATCGTCGACCTGCCGCTGGACTTCCAGCTGTCGGGCATCCTGACTCTCGGCTCGGGCACGCCGTTCAACGTCTTCGACGGCACCGGGTCGCAGTTCTACTACCGGCCCTACGCCGGGCGCCCGGAGCAGCACAGCTTCATCATTCCCAACGCATTCGCCTACCGGAACCTCGACCTGCGCCTGACCAAGAACTTCGAGATCGGCAACGGCTCGGAGCTCGAGCTTTTCGTGGACGCGATCAACGTCTTCAACTTCCGGAACTACACCGGCTTCGATGGAGGCACGGGGTCCGCTGCCAACCCGAATCCGAACTTCGGTCAGCCGAGCGCGGTGCTGTTCCCGACCCGCACCTTCCAGCTGGGCATGCGCTACGCCTGGTAAGCGTTTCCCGAGCCTGACGGCCGCCCTCGCTCCGGCGGAGGCGGCCGTTTTTTTCGTCAGTACGCGTTTGGAGTAGGGTGGCCGGCATGGATCGTCGCAACTTCCTGATGGGGTCCACGGTGACGGCGGCGGCGCTGGTCGCAGCCGGCTGTTCGACGTCGATGGCCGGAGGCATCGCCCGCCCGGTCGCGCTCGATCCCGGAATCGAAGAGCTTCAGCGCCGCACCTTCGACTGGTTCGTGCACGTCACCAATCGGGAGAACGGCCTGACACCCGACCGCTGGCCGAAGAAGACTTTCGCCTCGATCGCCGCCGTGGGCTTCGCCCTGACCAGCTGGCCGGTCGGGGTGGAGCGGGGCGGGGTGACGCGCGTGGAGGCGCGCGAGCGGACCCAGATCACCCGGCGCTTCTTCCACGATGCGCCGCAGGGGCCGCAGGCGACCGGCGTGGCCGGTCACAAGGGCTTCTTCTACCACTTCCTCGACATGGAGGCCGGCCACCGCTACCGCGACACCGAGCTGTCGACGGTGGACACCGCCCTGCTGCTGGGCGGCATGCTGTTCGCGGCGCGCTGGTTCGACGGCGACCATGCCGACGAGGCCGAGATCCGGCGTCTGGCCCAGGCCGTCTACGAGCGGGTCGAGTGGGACTGGACCGAGGTCCGGCCCAACCGGATCACCATGGGCTGGCGGCCCGAGCGTGGCTTCATCGAGGCCGACTGGAACGTCTACAACGAGGGCATGCTGGTGCTGCTGCTGGCCATGGGCAGCCCGACCCACCCGCTGCCCAGGGCGGTGTGGGACGAATGGTGCAGCGTCTACGATCGCAGCTGGACCGACGAGTACGGCCCGGCGCACCTGCACTTCGCCCCGCTGTTCGGCCACCAGTACAGCCACATGTTCGTGGACTTCCGCGGCATCCACGACGACTTCATGCGGTCGAGGCAGGCCGAGATTCCCGGCTTCGACTACTTCCAGAACAGCGTCCGCGCCGTGGCCGCGCAGCGCAACTACGCGACGCGCAACCCGATGGGCTGGGCGGGGTATTCGGCCGACGTCTGGGGCCTGACGGCCTGCGACGGGCCGGGCGATTTCCGGCAGGTGATCGACGGTCGCGAACGGCGGTTCTTCAGCTATTCGGCGCGTGGGCCCGGCGAGCGAGACGACGGCACCCTCGCGCCGACGGCGGCCCTGGGCTCCATGCCCTTCGCGCCGGAAGACGTGACCGCCTGCTTCCACGCCATGAAAGACCGCTACGGGACCGGCATCTACACCGAGTACGGCTTCCTCGACTCCTTCAACCCGACCCTGCGCGAGACCGCCAACACCCTGCAGCACGGCCGGATCGTGCCGGGCGTGGGCTGGGTGGACGGCGACTACCTGGGCATCGACCAGGGGCCGATCGTCATCCAGATCGAGAACCACCGCTCGGACGCGGTCTGGCGGCGGATGCGGGGCGAACCGAACATCACGCGCGGGCTCAGGGTCGCCGGCTTCACCGGCGGCTGGCTGGATCGCGCATGACCCCCTTCCGGCCGGACCGGCGCGCGACGCTTGGCCTGATGGCCGGGGCCGCTGCGTCAGGGCTGGCCGGGTGCGCAGGTCGGGACGAGAGCGCCGTGCGGCTGCGCTTCTGGGCCATGGGCAACGAGGCCACCCATGTGCCGCAACTGCTGCCCGAGTTCGAGCGGCTGAACCCCGGCGTCAAGGTGGATGTCCAGGCCCTGCCCTGGACGGCGGCGCACCAGAAGCTGCTGACCGCCTACGCCGGCGACTCCCTCCCGGACGTCAGCCAGGTCGGCAACACCTGGGTGTCCGAAATGGCCGCCATCGGCGCAATTAGCCCGCTGCCGGCCTTCGCCGCGGACCTGCTGACGGACCAGTTTCCGGCGGTGCTGGAGACCAACCGCATCGGCGGCCAGCCGGTGGCGACGCCGTGGTACGTCGACACCCGGCTGATCTTCTACCGCGCCGACCTGCTGGCGGAGGCGGGCTACGAGGACGTGCCGCCGACCTGGGCGGGATGGAAGCAGGCGATGCACGCGGTCAAACGGGTGGTCGGGCCGGACAAGTACGCGGTGCTGCTGCCGCTCAACGAGTTCGAGCAGCTTCTCACCTTCGGCCTGCAAGGCGACGCTCCGCTGCTGCGGGACGAGGGGGCCCGGGGGAATTTCTCCAGTCCTTCGTTCATCGCGGCCCTGGCCTTCTACAAGAGCCTGTTCGACGAGGGGCTGGCTCCGGTGGCCTCGGCGGCGCAGATCTCCAACGTCTGGACGGAGTTCGAGCGCGGCTGGTTCAGCTTCTACTTTTCGGGCCCCTGGACCATCGGCGATTTCCGCAGCCGGTTGAAGCCGGAGACGCGATGGATGACCGCAGGGGTGCCCGGTCCGGAGGGACCCGGCGCCTCGGCCCCCGGCGGCTCGTCGCTGGTGGTGTTCCGCTCGTCGCCGCGGCAGGAGGCGGCGTGGAAGCTGGTGCGGTTCCTGTCCGATCCGGCGGTGCAGGCGCGCTTCAACGAGATCACCGGCGATCTGCCGGCCCGGCGCAGCGCCTGGCAGACGCCGGCGGTGGCGAACGATCCCTACATCGCCGCTTTCGAGGGCCAGCTGGCCCGCGCCAGGGCGGTGCCCAAGGTGCCCGAGTGGGAGCGTATCGTCACCGAGATGCAGATCGTCGCCGAGCGCATGGTGCGCGGTGCGTTCACCCCCGAGCAGGCGGCGGCCGAGATCGACCGCCGCGCCGACCGGCTGCTGGAGAAGCGCCGCTGGATGCTGGAGCGGGGGCGGGCATGACGGACGTGCGGCTGAACGCGGCCAAGGTCGGGGCGGCGGCGCGGCCCGTGCGGCGGCCCTCGCCGTTCCGGTCGCGGGAGCGGGCGGCCTGGGGCTTCCTCGCGCCGGCGTTGATCGCCATCGGCCTGTTCTTCTGCGTCCCGGTGGCGGCGGCCCTGCTGCTCAGCCTGACCGACTTCGACATCTACGCCCTCGCGGACCTGTCGAACCTGCGCTTCGTCGGCCTGCAGAACTACGAGCGGCTCTTCGCCAATCCCCTGTTCTGGGGCGCGATGAAGAACACCGGACTGTTCGCCCTGTTCGGCGTGCCCCTGTCGATCGCCGCCTCCCTCGCGGCAGCCGTCATCCTGAACGACCGGACGGTGAAGTGGCGGCCGGTGTGGCGGGTGATCTTCTTCGCCCCCTTCGTCACCACTCTCGTCGCGACGGCGGTGCTGTGGAACTACCTGCTGCACACCCGCTACGGCGTCATCAACTGGGCGATCTCCTCGATCGGCCTGCCGGCGGTGGACTGGCTCGGCGATCCCGCAACCTCCATTCCGGCCATCCTGATGTTCGTGGTGTGGAAGATCTTCGGCTACAATATGCTGATCTTCCTCGCCGTTCTCCAGACGGTGCCGGACGAGCTGTACGAGGCGGCGCGGATCGACGGGGCCGGGCCGTGGACCCGCTTCCGGCACGTCACCCTGCCCGCAATCGCACCGACGGTGCTGCTGGTGTCGATCATCTCGGTGGCCAGCTTCTTCCAGCTGTTCGCCGAGCCCTACGTCATGACCCAGGGCGGCCCGGCCCAGTCCACGGTGACGGTGCTCTACTTCATGTACGAGGAGGGCTTCAAATGGTGGAACCTCGGCTCCGCCAGCGCCGTGGCCTTCATCCTGTTCCTCTGCATCCTGGCCGTCACCCTGGTTCAGCTGGCGGTGGCGAAGCGCGTGGGGGCCTACGAATGAAGCCGCGCGCGATCGTGTTGAACCTCGCCGTGGCGCTGATCGCCGCGGTCGTTCTCTTCCCGCTGGCCTGGATGGTCTCGGTCAGTTTCATGTCGACCGGCGAGGCGGCCGACTTCCCGCCGCCGCTGCTGCCCTCGAACTGGACGCTCGAGCACTATCGCGAACTGTTCGTGACCCAGGGCATGGGTCGCTACCTGTGGAACAGCGTCGCGCTGGCGACGCTGGCGACCGCGCTCGCCCTGCTGTTCACCGTCCCGGCCGGCTACGCCTTCGCCAAGCTGCGCTTCCGCAGGCGCGAGCGGCTGTTCCAGCTGCTCGTCGCCGCGCTGGTGGTGCCGGCGCAGATCGGCACCCTGCCGCTGTTCCTGATGCTGAAGGGTATGGGACTGGTGAACACCTACGCCGGCGCCCTGGTCCCGTGGCTGGCCTCGATCTTCGGCCTGTTCCTG
>JANJTI010000202.1 GCA_024711185.1 Brevundimonas sp.
CTCCTCGCGGACGGCCGGATCGACCGCATACTGGCGCACGCCCTGAACGAACTCGGGCGACTGCAGCGCGAGGATCGATCCATAGGCGATCATGCCGCGCGACAGCTGCGCCGGATCGTAGGCGGCGCCGCGGCGGATCGCCGCCTGGATGGACTCGGCGTCGGTGAAGCCGCCGGCGGGGAGCGCGCTGGCTTCGCGCATGAAGGCGACGTAGATCGAGGCGGCCTCGGCCACGCCCTCGTTCAGCGACACGGCGGGCGGCGGCGGCGGGGGCGGCGGCGGGGGAGCCGGAGGTTCGTCGGTGGCGCACCCGGCGAGGACGGCGGCGGCGGCGACAGCCGCGAGCGCAAGGCTGCGGCGCATGTGACCCTGGAACATACTGACCCCCAGCTACCCGACGCCGGCCGGCGCGGAGCTATGACTGACCGCCCTTATACCGCGAGAAAAAGGGTTGGCCGAGGGTTAATCCTGTCACGCGAGCCGGGACGCCGGGACTCGCCGGTCAGTCGCCCCCCGTGTTCAGCCGCTCGGTCAACGAGGGCGCGGGCGCCTGCGGCGGGGCCGTCGGCCGCGTCGGGACAGGGGTTGCGGCCGGGCCGGGCGCGAGCGTCGGCGCGGGAGTGACGCGCGGTGCGGAGGGCGCGGGCGCCAGATCCGGCGCGATCACAATTCGGGGAGCAGGCGGTTCGTCGACCGCCTCGGTGGTCGTCAGGCCCGAGACGGTGACGACCGCGGCGGGCAGGGCGGCGCCGCGCGTGCAGGTGGACAGGTCGCGCACGACGTGGCGACCGAGGCAGAAGATGTCCTCGTAGTTCGGCCGCGACGCCGCCAGACATTGAAGCAGGTTCAGCTTGGCCATCTGCATGCAGGTGCGGCTGGTCCAGTCGAACTGAAGGGCGTCGGTGTTGGGCCGGGCGTTCTCGCCCGCGGCCCCGAGGGCGGCCAGCGCCGCGAGCGACAGGGCGTTCTCGACCACCGGCGGGTAGGGCGGCGCGCGCCGGCCCTCGCGCACCGCCAGCCCCGTGCCTTCGTGGGCCGCGGCGAACAGCCGGGCGGTCATCGCCGCCGACGGCAGCATCGATTCCCCCGAGCCGTGGGCGGCGTCGAGTCGTCCCTGCCGGTTGGCGATCTGGGCCACGGCCCAGCCCCGCCGCGGGTCCCAGGGGTTCTGGATGTTGTAGGCGTCGTTCTCGATCGAATTCGCCGCGCGGCTCAGCGCCTCCACGTCGGTCTGCAGGCTGGCGATGATCAGTCCCGCCGCCGCGTCTGCGCCGGGCAGACGGGACGCGCGCTTCGGATCCGCCACGATCTCGGCGACGATTCGCTGGCGCGTCGTTTCGGGGACGTTGAACTGCCGGACGCCCTGCACGAACTCCGGCGACTGGAGGGCGAGGATCGAGGCGTAGGCGATCAGGCCGCGCGACAGCTGCTCGGGATCGTAGGACGACGCGCGGGCAAGCGCCGCCTGGATGGCGGCCGCGCTCTCGAAGCCGCCCTCGATCGTCGCCATGTCCCGCGCGAAGGCGATGTAGACGGCGGCGGAATCCGCCACCGACCGGTTCAGCGCCACGGGCGGCCCCTGCACGGCGTATTCGGCGGCGATGCGCTCGGCTTCCGCCCGCGCCTCGGCTTCGGCCTGGGCGGCGGGGGAGGCGCAGCTCGCCACGACAGAGGCGCTCGCAAGGGCGGCGAGGCAAAGGCTGGCGCGCAGGAAAGCCGGTCGCATCGGAACTCCTCTGAAAGCCGGCGTCATCAACGCCCCCGTTCCGGGCGGTAATGGGGCGAAGGCGAAGCCGTTCCGAAAAAGCTCAGTCGAAAAGCTTCGACACCGACTCCTCGTTGGCGATCCGGCGGATCGCCTCGCCGATCAGCGGCGCCACCGAGACGACCCGAATCTTGCTGCAGCCCGTCACTTCCTCGGGCTGCTCGATGGAATCGGTGATGACCAGCTCCTTGAGCGGCCCGTCGGTGACCCTCTGCACGGCCGGGCCCGACAGCACGCCGTGGCTGATGTAGGCCGAAACCTCGACGGCGCCCTTGTCGATCAGCGCCTGTGCGGCGTTGACCAGCGTCCCGCCCGAATCGACGATGTCGTCGAACAGGATGCAGCGCCGTCCCTCGACGTCGCCGATGATGTTCATCACCTCGCTCTCGCCCGCCTTCGGGCGGCGCTTGTCGACGATGGCCAGATCCGCGTCGAGGCGCTTGGCCAGCGAGCGGGCCCGCACCACGCCGCCCACGTCGGGGGACACGATCATCAGGTCGTCGCCCTTGCGGTAGTGCTCCTTGATGTCCTGGGCGAGGACCGGGGTGGCCACCAGGTTGTCGGTCGGGATGTCGAAGAATCCCTGGATCTGCCCGGCATGCAGATCCATGGTCAGCACCCGGTCGGCGCCCGCACGGGTGATCAGATTGGCGACCAGCTTGGCCGAAATCGGCGTCCGGCCGTCGGTCTTACGGTCCTGTCGGGCATAGCCGTAATAGGGCACCACGGCCGTGATCCGCCTCGCCGAGGCCCGCACCAGGGCGTCGGTGATGATCAGCAGCTCCATCAGGTTGTCGTTGGCGGGGTAGCTGGTCGACTGGATGACGAAGACGTCCTCGCCGCGGACGTTCTCCTCGATCATCGCGAACACCTCGTTGTCCGCGAACCGCTTCACCTGCGTCCGGGTCAGGGGCATGTCGAGGTGGCTGGCGATGGCCCGGGACAGGGTCCGGTTGGAGTTGCCGGAAAGCAGCTTCATGGCCGGTCATCCTTTCGCCGTCATCGCCCGGCGACATGCCGCCGAGCGCTGGCGCGCTTCATAACAGGGGATGGCCCCGCCACAAGGCGCGGCGCCGCGCTTTTTGCGGCTTCGTGGCGGCATTGGCGCGAGCTTGTCCGCTGGTGTAGAGAACGCGTCTCGTTTCCGGGGGCGCCGACGGGAGGTTGCCCGCCGGCCTGCAAGTTGAGGTCGTCCTTGTCTGCTTCGAAGTTCCGCGCCGGCCTGATCCTTTCGGCCGTGGCCGTCTCGGCCCTGACGATCTCCGCCTGTTCCGGCCGCGCGAACCGCCCGCGTCTGGCCTATGAAGAGCGGCCGGTCGAGGCGCTGTACAACACCGGCTACCAGCGCCTCGAGTCGCGCCGCTGGTCCGACGCCATCGACTACTTCCAGGAGGTCGAGCGTCAGCACCCGTATTCGGAGTGGTCGCGTCGGGCGATCCTGATGCAGATCTACGCCTACTATCAGAGCAACAACTACGCCGACGCCATCGCCGCCGCCGATCGGTTCATCGCCCTGTTTCCCGGCAATCCCAGCGCCCCGTACGCCTTCTACATGAAGGCGCTGTGCAACTTCGAGCAGATCACCGACGTCGGCCGCGACCAGGGCTACGCCCAGGCGGCCCTTGCCGGCCTGCGGGACGTGGCGCGCCGCTACCCCGGCACCCCCTACGCCATCGACGCCACGGTCAAGATCGACATGGTCAACGACCAGCTGGCCGGCAAGGAAATGTCGATCGGGCGCTACTACCAGCGCGCCGGTCAGCCGCTGGCGGCGATCAATCGCTACAAGGCCGTGATCGATAACGAAGCCTACCAGCGGACCTCCCATGCCCCCGAGGCCCTTTACCGGCTGGTGGAGGTCTATCTGGGCCTCGGCCTGAAGGAGGAGGCCACCCGCAACGGCGCGGTGCTCGGGCACAATTATCCCGGCAGCCCCTGGTACGCCGAGGCCTACGCCCTGCTGACCGAGGACGGCTCGCGCCCCGACGTCGAGCCGACCGGCCGTCGCGAGAGCTGGCTGCGCCGGATCATTCCGGGCTGACGTTTCTGATATGTTCCGCTAGCCTCGGCCTTGCCGGGGGCGG
>JANJTI010000235.1 GCA_024711185.1 Brevundimonas sp.
GACAAGCGGGCGAAGTTCGATCGGGGCGAAATCGATGCGGACGGGCGCGAGCAGTTCCGCGGCTTCGGCGGCGCCGGTCGCGGCGGACCGGGCCAGGCGCCTTTCGGCGCGGGCGGCACCCGGGGCGGATTCGAGAACATCGACCTCGACGATATTCTCGGCGGCATGTTCGGAGGCGGAGCCCGGCCGGGGCGCGGGGGCTTCAGCGGACGCGGCCCCGACGTGCGGGCGACGCTGGAGATCAGCCTCGAGGACTCGATCAGCGGGGCGACGCGGCGCATCCAGTTCTCGGATGGCAGAATGCTGGACGTCGCCATTCCCAAGGGCGCGGCGGACGGGCAGGTCATTCGCCTGAAAGGCCAGGGCGCTCCCGGCCGGGGTGGCGAGAACGGCGACGCCCTGATCGAACTGCGGATCGCCCCCCACCCCCTCTTCACGCGCGACGGCGCGGACCTCAGCATGGATCTTCCCGTCGCGCTCGCCGACGCCCTGCTCGGGGGGAAGGTCCCGGTCAGAACGCCGGAGGGCGCGGTCAGCGTGACCGTTCCGAAAGGTTCGAGCTCGGGCAAGGTGCTGCGCCTCAAGGGGCGGGGGGCGTACGCCGGCGGCAAGCGGGGCGACCTGCTGGCTCGCCTGATGATCGTTCTGCCCGAGGAGGACGATCCGGCCTTGACCAGGTGGGCCCAGGGAGTCCGCGACAGGGGGCCGATCCGGCCGTTCCGCGACTGATGGCGAACAAGCCCAACGTCAAACCGGCGCGGCCGTGGTTCTCTTCCGGGCCGACGGCGAAGCGTCCGGGATGGTCGAGCCAGACCCTGCCGCACGAGCTGCTCGGCCGCGGCATCCGGGCGCCGGAGGTGGTGGCGAGGTTCGCTCACGGGCTTGAACTGACCCGCGAGCTGCTGCAGACGCCGGCGGACTGGCAGGTGGTCTATGTTCCCGGGTCCGACACCGGAGCCGTCGAGGCCGCCCTCTGGTCGATGCTGGGCGAACGGCCCGTCCAGGTGCTGGCCTTCGAGAATTTCGGACGGGTCTGGGCGACCGACGTCCGCGATCATCTGGGGCTGGAGCCGGAGGTGCTGACGGCGCCCTACGGCGGCTTCCCGGACGTTTCACGCGTCGATCCGGCATGCGACCTGGTCTTCCCGTGGAATGGCACGACCTCCGGGGTACGGGCCCCCGGAGCGGAGTGGATTGCATCCGACCGCGAAGGGCTCACAATCTGCGACGCCACCTCGGCCGCCTTCGCTATGGCCCTGCCGTGGGATCGGCTGGACGTCGTGACCTTCAGTTTCCAGAAGGCGCTCGGCGGCGAGGCGGGACTGGGCGTTGCGGCCCTGTCGCCGAGGGCGGTGGCGAGGCTTGACCGCTACCTGCCGCCCCGGCCGGTCCCGAAGGTGCTGCGGCTGCGGGGCGCGAACGGCTTCGACCGGACTCTGGCCTCGGGCTCCATGATCAACACGTTTTCGGTCTGGACGATCGAGGACTGGATCGACGCGGTGGAGTGGGGCCTGGCGGCTGGCGGCCTCGATGCGCTGATCGCGCGGACCGACGCCAATGCGGCGGCCCTGGACGCGTGGGTCCGACGGACGGACTGGATCGATTACCTGGCGCTCGACCCCGCCACCCGCTCGACGACCTCTGTTTGTCTCAAGTTCGTCGACCCGCGCGTCGCTGCGATGGACGAGCCGTTGCGACAGGGCGTCGTGCGGCGGATGAAGGCGCTCGTCGAGGGGGAGGGCGCCGCGTTCGACATCGAGAGCCACCGGAACGCACCAGCGGGCCTGCGCATCTGGTGCGGCTGCACCGTCGACACCTCGGACGTCGAGGCTCTGACGCCCTGGCTCGATTGGGCGTTCGAGACGGCGATGGCCGAATAATCCCCCCGCCGGGAGGACACCCGACGATTCCGTCGCTATAGGCTGCGCCCGCATTCCGGAAGTCGGATCGGCGGAGAGACGTCTTGGCGAACGTGGCGGTGGTCGGCGCCCAGTGGGGCGACGAGGGCAAGGGCAAGATCGTCGACTGGCTGTCGAACCGCGCCGACATGGTCGTGCGCTTTCAGGGCGGCCACAACGCCGGCCACACCCTGGTTGTCGACGGCAAGGTCTACAAGCTGGCGCTCCTGCCCTCCGGCGTGGTGCAGGGCAAGCCTTCGATCATCGGCAATGGCGTGGTCGTCGACCCGTGGCATCTCGTGGCCGAGATCGAGAAGATCGAGGCGCAGGGCGTGTCGATCACCCCCGACGTCCTGACCATCGCCGACAACGCTTGTCTGATCCTGCCGGTCCATCCGGCGCTGGACGTGGCGCGCGAGGCCGCGGCCAGTGCGCCGGGCGCTCGCATCGGCACCACGGGGCGCGGCATCGGGCCGGCCTATGAGGACAAGGTGGGGCGTCGGGCGATCCGGGTCTGCGACCTCGCGGACGCGGACGACCTGAAGGTGAAGATCGACCGGTTGAGGTCCCACCACGATCCCCTGCGCGCCGGCCTGGGGCTGGAGCCGATCGATCCCGACGCGCTGCTGGCCCAGCTGCTGGAGATCGCGCCGAAGATCCTCCCGTACGTGAAGCCGGCGTGGAAGGTGCTCGACGAGGCCCAGAAGGCGGGCAAGCGGGTGCTCTTCGAGGGGGCCCAGGGCGCCTTCCTCGATGTCGACCACGGCACCTACCCCTATGTGACCAGCTCCAACACGATCGCCGGCCAGGCCGCCGCGGGCTCCGGCGTCGGTCCCAAGGGCGTCGGCTATGTCCTCGGCATCGTGAAGGCCTACACCACCCGGGTCGGCGAGGGGCCGTTCGCCTGCGAGCTGCACGACGAAGTGGGCGAGCACCTGGCGACGGTGGGGCGCGAGGTCGGCGTAAACACGGGTCGCGCGCGCCGCTGCGGCTGGTTCGACGCCGTACTGGTGCGCCAGTCGGTGGCGATCAACGGCATCGACGGCATCGCGCTGACCAAGCTGGACGTTCTCGACGGCCTGGAGACGCTGAAGATCTGTGTGGGCTACCGCGTCGGCGAGCGCGTGCTCGACTACCTCCCCTCCAGCCTCAAGGAACAGGCGGCCGCGGAGCCGGTGTTCGAGGAGCTGGAGGGCTGGAGCGAGAGCACGGCCTCGGCGCGGAGCTTCAGGGACCTGAACGCCAACGCGATCAAGTACGTCCGCCGCATCGAGGAGCTGGTCGGCGCGCCGGTGGCGCTGCTGTCCACCAGCCCGGAACGGGACGACACCATCCTGATGCGCGACCCCTTCCAGGGCTGACTCCGCCTCGCAGCGTTCAAGGGGCCTTAACCCTGTCCTGCCATTGAACCGGGAGGTGGAGGGTTCCGCGTGTTTGCTGTCGATCATCGCCTTCTGGCCCGGCTCGAGCCGGTGACGAAACGGGTCCTGATCGTGGACCCGAACGCGCATGCCGCCCGTCTGCTCACCGACCTGATCAAGGCGTTGGGGGCGCGCGAGATCGCCGTCGAGGCCACCGACAGCCGGGCTCTCAAGGCCGCGGCCGCGCTCGAGCCGGGCGTCGTATTCACCGAACGGTCCGGCCCCGGGCTGGACGGTGAGGCCCTGGCGCGGCGGCTGCGTCGCTCCGATCTGCCGTGCCGACGGGCGCCGATCATCATGATCTCCGCGGAGGCGACGGCCTCGACCATCCTCGGCGCCCGCGACGCGGGGGTGCACGAATTCCTGCGTAAGCCCTTCACCAGCGCCGATCTTCAGCGACGGGTCGAGAACGTCGCGCTGAAGCCCCGCGACTGGGTCGAGGCGGTGGAATACGTCGGGCCCGACCGGCGCAGGTTCAACTCGGGCGAGTTCTCCGGACCCGGAAAGCGTCGCAGCGACCGGGCCGCGACCGGCGCCGCTGCGCTGGCGGCGGCGAAGGACCAGGCGATGCGCATCCTGGCCTCTGCGCTCGATCAGTTCGACCGCGATCCGATGCAGGCCGTGCGGGCCATCCGGGAGCAGGCGTCGGCGCTGAAGGCCGTGGCGATGAAGGTCTCGGACTCGCGACTGGCGGTGGCTGTCGGGGCGCTGGAAGTCAGTCTCGCCTCCGGCCCGGCGGCCAAGGCGACCCTGTCCGCGCCGATCGGCGG
>JANJTI010000246.1 GCA_024711185.1 Brevundimonas sp.
GCCGCCTCCGCCTCCGCCGCCGCCGCCGCCGCCGCCGCCCGCCTACGGGGTGCGCTCCTCGCCGTTCGGAGCCGGGCCGGTATCCACCGTCAAGCGGCTGGCCTCGCGGGAGAGCTGGAGTTTCGACGTCGAGGCCCGCGGCGCCGAGATTCTCCGCGTCGCGGTGGTCGGCGACGGCGACGCGCCGGTCGACCTCGTGGTGCGCGACGCGGGCGGCAAGACCCTGTGCGACCAGGGCCCGGGCGATCACTTCCCGGTCTGCACCCTGGCGCCCAACGCCCCGGCGCGGCTCCGGATCGGAGTCATCAACCGCGGCGGGCTGTGGACCCGCGTGCAGGTGATCACCAACTGAGCCGTCAGGCGCCCGCTCGTCTCGCGAAGGAGAGGGCCGCTTCGGCCAGCACCGGCGCCTGGGCGCCCATGGCCCGGGCCTGGGCCGAGGCGGCGGTCCCGTCGCGCACGCGGCCGGCGATTCCCTGGCAGATGGCGGCCAGCCGGAACAGGTTGTAGGCGAACAGCCAGTCGAGGTTCTCCGGCGCCGGCGTTCCCGTCTGCGCCGCATAGCGCTCCACCGTCTCGGCCACCGAGGGGATGCCCAGCGCGGGCAGGTCCGCTCCCGCCAGGCCGTTGCGCTCGCTGGCGGGAATGACCCAGGCGATCAGCAGGTAGGAGAAGTCCGCCATCGGGTCGCCGAGGGTCGACAGCTCCCAGTCCAGCACCGCCCGGACCTCCGGCGCATCCGGGGCCAGGATCAGGTTGTCGAGCCGGAAGTCGCCGTGGACGATCCGGGTCGCGCCCTGGGCCGGCAGGGTGGCGGGCAGGAATTCGATCAGACGGTCCATGGCCGGGATCGGGTCGGTCTCCGAGGCGCGGTACTGCTTGGTCCATCGCCCCACCTGCCGCTCGAAGTAGTTCCCGGGCCGGCCGTAGTCGCCGAGCCCGATCGCTTCCGGATCGAAGCGATGCAGGGCCGCCAGCGCGTCGACCTGGGCCTGGTAGATCGCGCGCCGCTCCGCAGGCTCCAGCCCCGGCAGCTTGAGGTCCCAGAAGATCCGGCCGTCGACCTTGTCCATGACGTAGAACATCGAGCCGATGACGCCGTCGTCGTCGCACAGCGCCCAGGGCCGGGCCACCGGATAGCCCTGGGCGTGCAGGGCGGAGATCACCCGGAACTCGCGGTCGACGGCGTGGGCCGAGGCCAGCAGCGTCCCGGGGGGCTTGCGGCGCAGCACGTAGGCGCGCGACGGCGTGGTCAGTTCATAGGTCGGGTTCGACTGGCCGCCCCTGAACTGCCGGATCGCCAGCGGCCCCGAAAATCCCATGACGTTCTCCGCCAGCCAGGCGGAGAGCCGCGTCTCATCGAGCGCGTGCCGCGGGTCGACCTCGCGGGTGCCAGAGAAGGTGGACTGGGCGTCGGGGATATCGGTCTGGCTCATCGGGCGGCGATGATGGCCGCCTTCACCGCCCGCCGCCAGCCCTCCAGCAGCGCCTGTCGCTGGTCCGCCCCCATGCGTGGCTCCCAGCGCGCCGGCGCCTCGACGGGCCGGTCTTCGAGGTCCCCGATAAGGCCGACGCCGAGCGCCGCCAGCTTTGCGGCCCCCAGCGCCGTCATCTCCTGGAAAGCCGGGCGCTCCACTGCGACCTCGCAGACGTCGGCCACGAACTGCATGGCGAAGGCGTTGGCGGTCACCCCGCCGTCGACCTTCAGCACCGACAAGGGCGGCGCCCCGTCCTTCGCCAGCGCGTCGAGCAGGTCGCGGGTCTGGTAGGCGAGGCTTTCGAGCGCCGCCCGCACCAGGTGAGCCGGCCCTGAGTCGCGGGTCAGGCCGGTGATCGTGCCGCGCGCCTCCGGCTCCCACCACGGCGCTCCCAGGCCCGTGAAGCCGGGGACCAGATAGACGCCGCCATTGTCGGCGAGCCCCGCGGCCATCGCTTCGGACTGACGGGACTCGGAGATCACCCTCAGCCCGTCTCGCAGCCACTGGATCGCCGAACCGGCCGAGAAGATCGATCCCTCGAGGGCGTAGGCGACCTGTCCCTCGGCCGCGTAGCCCAACGTGCCCAGCAGGCGGCCGGTCGAGGCCACGGGGACAGGGCCGACGTTGGCGACCAGGAAGGCGCCGGTGCCGTAGGTGATCTTGGCGTCTCCGGGCCGCAGCGCTCCATGTCCCACCAGCGCGGCCTGCTGATCGCCGGCGGATCCGTGGATCGGCAGGGCCGCCCCGAGCAGCGCCGGGTCGCAGGCTCCGAGATGATCCGCGCAGGCCTGTATCGTCGGCAGTCCCTCCAGCGGGACATGAAACAGCTCGCACAGGTCCGGCCGCCACTGCCGGGTCGCGAGATCCATCAGCGAGGTGCGGCTCGCGTTGGTGGCGTCCGTGACATGCGCCCGTCCGCCGGTCAGCTTCCAGACCAGCCAGCTGTCGATGGTGCCCAGTTTCACCTCGCCGCGCGCCGCCCGCTCTCGCGAGCCGGGAACGGCGTCGAGCAGCCAGGCGAATTTCGACGCCGAGAAGTAGGGATCGAGGATCAGGCCGGTCGACGCCTGCACCGCCGGCTCGCGCCCGGCCGCCGCCAGCCGCGTCGTCACGTCCGCGGTGCGCCGGTCCTGCCAGACGATCGCCCGGTGTAGCGGCTCGCCGGTGGCGGCGTCCCAGATCACCGCTGTCTCGCGCTGGTTGGTGATCCCCACCGCCGCGAACCGGCCGACGCCGCCGGCGCGGCGCACCACCTCCCGGCAGGTCTGCAGCGCCGCGTTCCAGATCTCGGCCGCGTCGTGCTCGACCCAGCCCGGCTTCGGAAAGTGTTGGGCCAGTTCGATCTGGCTCACCGCCACCGGTCGCAGCGCGCCCTCGGGCGTGCATTCGAAGGCCACGGCGCGGGTGGAGGTGGTGCCCTGGTCGATGGCGAGGATCAGCTGGCTCATTCCCCGACGCTAGCCCATTCCTCCCCCGCAGGGGGAGGGGAACCATGTGAAGCCTGGTGGAGGGGGCGAGGGGCATTCTTCCCCACCGTCCCCCGATCTGCGCCCCTCATCCCCCTCCACCGCCTTGCCGGCGGTCCCCCTCCCCCTGCGGGGGAGGAAGGGGTATGGCTTGACCATGCACACCGCTTCCTTCGAAGGCGTCAAGGACGCCGCCCGCCGCCTCGCCGGCCACGCCGTGCGGACACCCCTGATCGAGAGCCCGGCGCTGAACGAGCGGCTCGGCGGCCGGGTGCTCCTCAAGGCCGAAAATCTGCAGGTGGCGGGGGCGTTCAAGTTCCGCGGGGCGTACAACCGCATCAGCCGGCTGGCTCCGGAGGAGCTCGCCCGCGGCGTCGTCGCCTATTCCTCCGGCAACCACGCCCAGGCCGTGGCCTGCGCCGCCCGGATGATGGGGACATCGGCGATCATCGTCATGCCCGCCGACAGCCCGAAGGTGAAGGTCGAGGGCGTCCTGGCCTTCGGCGGCGAGGTGCGCATGTACGACCGCTACCGCGAGAGCCGGGAAGACATCGGCGAGGAGATAGCCCGCACGCGCGGCTCGGTGCTGGTGCGTCCGTTCGACGACCCCTTCGTCATCGAGGGCCAGGGCACGACCGGGCTGGAGATTCTCGAGCAGGCGGACAGCCTCGGCGCGCAAATCGACCAGCTGCTGTGCGGAACCTCCGGCGGCGGCCTGATCGCCGGCATCAACCTGTCGATGGCCGCCCTGTCGCCGGACACGCCGGTGATCGGCGTCGAGCCGCAGGACTACAACGATACCCAGCTGTCGCTCGCGGCCGGCGAACGCCTGACCCACGCCCCGGCGCCGGGCACCATCTGCGACGCCCTGATGACCGACCGGCCGGGGGAGCTGACCTTCCCGATCAACCGCCGTCTGAAGCAGGTGGTCACCGTCTCCGACGCCGAGGTGGCCGAGGCGGTGCGCTTCGCCTTCCGCACCCTCAAGCTGGTGGTCGAGCCCGGCGGCGCCGTGTCGCTGGCCGCCCTGCTGGCCGGCAGGGTCGAGGCGAAAGGCCGGACGACAGCGCTGGTCCTGTCGGGCGGCAACGTCGACCCCGCCCTGTTCTCGGCCATCATCGAGGACCGTTTCGACCCCGCCGACTGGAGGAAGGCCGCATGAGCCGCACCGAACGCAAGGGAACGCCCGTCCCCGTCGCCGACCTGCCGGGGCTGACCGGACAGGAGATCGGCGTCAGCCGCTGGTTCGAGGTCGACCAGGCCCGCATCGACGCCTTCGCCGACATCACCGAGGACCGCCAGTTCATCCACGTGGATCCCGGGGCGGCGAAGCAGACGCCGCTCGGCGGGACCATCGCCCACGGCTTTCTGACCCTCAGCCTCGCCTCGGCCATGTCCTACGACTGCGTGCCGCCGCTGGCCGGAGTGGCCATGGGTCTCAACTACGGCTTCGACAAGCTCCGCTTCCTCGCCCCTGTGCCGGCCGGCTCGAAGGTCCGGGGGCGCTTCAAGCTGCTGTCGGCGGAAGACAAGGGCGGCGGCCGCTGGCTGCTCAAGCACGGGCTGACGATCGAGATAGAGGGGGCCGACAAGCCGGCGCTGGTGGCGGAGTGGCTGTCGATGCAGGTGGTGGGCGGCTAGCCCTCGCCCAGACACCTCAGCGCCACTTCAAGGTTGCGCAACCCGTCCTCACCGGTCACCGCCGGCGTTTCGCCGGTGCGGATGGCGCGGGCGAACTCCTCCAGCTCGCGCTTCAGCGGCTCGGCCGGCCAGCTGTTCACCGCCCGGGTCTGGTAGCTGCCGTCGGGCTGCTGGCCGAAATACTCGGTGACCTGGCGGGTGATCAGGTCCGCGACGACGAAGCGGTTCATGGTCGCCACCTGCAGGGTCCGCACCTTGTAGGGCGTCACCCAGTTGGTGGTGATGTGGGCGATGACCCCGTTCGCCAGCCGGAACTGGAGCAGGGCGGTGTCCTCGCGCTCGGCCTTGGTGCGGGCCAGCTGCGGCTGGACCTCGACGATCTCCGAGCCGGTCAGGTGGCGGATGATGTCGATGTCGTGCACCGCCAGGTCGATGACCACGCCGACCTCGCCCATGCGCGGGGGGAAGGGGCCGACGCGGGTGATCTGGATCGAGATGACGTCGTCGCCGTCGATGGCGCGCTTGACCGCCTCGACCGCCGGATTGAAGCGCTCGACCTGGCCGACCATCAGCACCCGGTCGTTGGCGCGGGCGGCGTCGATAATCCGCCGCGCGTCCTCGACCGTGGCCGCGATCGGCTTCTCGACCAGCACGTGCACCCCCTTCTCGAGCAGGGCCACGGCCAGGTCGGCGTGGGTGCGGTTGGGGGTGGCCACCACGGCCGCGTCGAGGCCGGCGTCGACGAAGGCGTCGGCGGTCGTCACCGGCGCGGCCCCGTAGGCGGCGGCGACCCCTTCGGCGGTCACCGCATCGGGATCGAAGACATGGGTCAGCTCGACGTCGCGGATGTCCGACAGAACCCGGGCGTGGTTGCGTCCCATGACGCCGGCCCCGGCGACCCCGAACTTCAGAAGCGGCTGGTGCTGGGTCATCGGCTCAGCCCTTGAACGACGCGACGGCGGCGATGATGCGGTCCTGCGTGGCCTCGTCGAGGTCGGCATGCATCGGCAGGCTGATCACCCGGTCCTTGAGCCGCTCGGTGACCGGCAGCCCGCCGGCGCCGCGCGGAAAGCGCTCGTAGGCCGGCTGCAGGTGCAGGGGGATGGGGTAGTAGACGGCCGTGGGCACCCCCTGGTCCTTCAGGTGGGCCGCCAGCCCGTCGCGGTCCTCGTGCTCGATGGTGTACTGCGCCCAGTTGGAGACGTTGCCCGCCGGCACGTCCGGCACGGCCGCCACATGCGGGCGCAGGCCCTCGTTGTAGCGGGCCGCGATCCGGTTGCGCCACTCGATCTCCTGCGGGAAGGCCTTCAGCTTCTCGATCAGCACCGCCGCCTGGATGGTGTCCAGCCGGCTGTTCAGCCCGATGCGCATGTTGAGGTATTTGGGGTCGTGTTCGAAGGTGCGGTCGCGCAGGTCGACCTCCACCGCCTTGCCATGCACCCGGAGCGAATCGATCAGCTGGGCCAGCTGGTCGTCGTTGGTCAGCACCGCCCCGCCGTCGCCGTAGCAACCCAGCGGCTTGGCCGGGAAGAAGCTGGTGGTGGTGATGTCGGCCCACTCCAGCGGATGCCGCCCCTCGATGGTGCAGCCGAAGCCCTGCGCCGAATCCGCGATCAGCTTGAGGCCGTGGCGGTCGCAGATGGCCTTGATCGCCGGATAGTCGGCGGGCTGGCCGAACAGGTCGACGGCGATCACCACCCGCGGCTTCAGCCGGCCTTCCTTCACCACGCCCTCGATCGCCGCCTCCAGCGCCTTCGGATCCATGTTGTAGGTCTTCGGATCGACGTCGACGAACACCGGCGCGGCGTGGAACCACGGCACGACCTCCGCCGTGGCCGCAAAGGTGAAGCTGGGCACGAAGACCGCGTCGCCGTGACCGATGTCCCAGGCCATCAGCGGCAGGGCGAGCGCGTCGGTGCCGTTGGCGCAGCCCAGGGCATGCTTCGCCCTGCCGAAGGCGGCGAGGTCCTGCTCGAACTGGCGCACCTGCGGCCCCATCACCCAGGCGCCGCCGGTCACGGCCTCCTGCACGGCCGCCTCGATCCTGCCGGCGAGGCGCAGGCGCTGGGCCTGCAGGTCGATGAAGGGGATCGTCATGGGGAGGCTCTCCGGCGTCGGGATCGCGGGCTCGGCGGGAGTCGAACGCGTCGCATGGTCGCGCGCTCCCTACCAAATCGTCCGTCCCCGCGCCAAACCCGGCGGGGTCACATCGGGTGAGGGATTGCAACGGCCGCCGGCGGCGCCGTATCGCAGCGGCCATGAGCACCGGCGTCCCCGCCGTGTTCCTCGACCGCGACGGCGTGCTGATCGAGGACACAGGCTACCCCCATCTGGAAGAGCACCTGCGCATCACGCCGGGGGCCATCGCCGCCGTCGGACGGCTGAACCGGCTGGGCTACCTCTGCGTGGTGGTGACCAACCAGTCCGGCGTGGCCCGCGGCCTGTTCAGCGAAGAGCAGATGAAGGCCTTCAACGCCCTGATGGTGCGCCGCTTCGCCGCCAGCGGGGCGCGGCTGGGCGCCGTCTACGCCTGCCCCTACCACGCCGAGGCCCGCGACGAGCGCTGGCGGCATCCCGACCATCCGGACCGCAAGCCGAACCCCGGCATGATCCTGCGCGCCATCGCCGACCATCATATCGACCCGACCCGCAGCTTCCTGATCGGCGACCAGGACAGCGACCTCGAGGCCGCGCGCCGGGCCGGCGTTCCGGGCTTCCGCTTCGAGGGCGGCGACCTGGACGTTTTCGTCCGCGAGCTGCTCGGGCACTGAGCCGGGTCCGCCCGCGGCGGGTGGATTTCCTCGTCCGATGAAATACCTTGCCCGCCGACCGCTCCGGAGTTTCCCATGACCGCCTTCGTCGACCGCCACTGGACCAGCGCCGACGGCCTGCGCCTCTATGCGCGCGACTACGCGGCCGCCGCCGGCCCGGCGAAGCTGCCGGTGATCGCCATCCACGGCCTGACCCGCAACTCGGCCGACTTCGAGGTTATCGCGCCGCTGATCGCCCAGTCCGGTCGGCGGGTGCTGGCCATCGACGTGCGCGGCCGCGGCCGCTCCGACCGCGCCCCCGACCCGATGACCTACCAGCCGGCGACCTATGCGAAGGACGTGCTCGAGCTGATGCGGCAGTCCGGCATCGAGCGCGCCGTCTTCCTCGGCACCTCGATGGGCGGGCTGATCACCATGGCGCTGGCCGCCGTCCGCTCGAAGGTGATCGCCGCGGCGATCATCAACGACGTCGGGCCCGAGGTGGCGAAGGAAGGCCTCGCCCGCATCGCCGCCTACACCGGCCAGCCGGTCGACACCCCGACATGGAAGGACGCCGCCGCCTACGCCCGACGCACCAACGAGGTCGCCTTCCCGCACTATGTGGACGCCGACTGGGCCGCCTTCGCCCGCCGGGTGTTCACCGAGGGCCCCGAGGGCGCGCCGATCCTCAACTACGATCCCGACATCATGGCCCCGATCAGGGCCGCCGGAACCAGGGCCCTGGTCCCCGGCCTGTGGCCCATGTTCGGCCGGCTGGCGCGCGGCCGACCGGTGCTGCTGGTGCGTGGCGAGACCTCCGACCTGCTCAGCCCGGCCATCGCCGCGAAGATGCGCAAGCGGGCTCCGAAGATGGACTATGTCGAGGTCCCCGGCGTCGGCCACGCCCCCATGCTCGACGAGCCGGAGGCCAAGGCGGCGATCTTTCCATTCCTCGGGGAGGTGGAGTGAGGTGAGGGCTTAGGGCTTAGGGGTTAGGGGGGATGGTGATGGACACAGGCGTGAAGGCCTCTTCCTCCTAAGCCCCAAGCCCCAAGCCCCAAGCCCCAAGCCCCAAGCCCCAAGCCCTCACTCCGGCACGTTCGCCTCCAGCTCGTCCAGCCACACCCGCGCCGTGGCGTCCGAGGGCGCCCGCCAGTCGCCGCGCGGGCTGAGCGACCCGCCCGTCACCACCTTCGGCCCGTTCGGCAGGGCCGAGCGCTTGAACTGGGCGGTCTGGAAGAACCGCACGAGGAACTTGCGCAG
>JANJTI010000263.1 GCA_024711185.1 Brevundimonas sp.
ACTCCGCCTGCCGCGCCGAGCACCAGCAGGGTCTCGCCGGCCTTCAGCCGCGCCCGGTCCTTGAGCGCATACCAGCTGGTGCCATAGGTCATGGTCAGGGCCGCGGCGGTGGCGAAGTCCATCCCGTCGGGGATCTTCATCAGCGTCGACGCGGGGACCGCCAGCTTCTCGACCATGCCGCCCCAGCCGGGCACGGCGATGACCCGGTCCCCCACCTGCACGCCGGCCGCTCCTTCACCCAGCGCCTCCACCACACCGGCCACTTCGCCCCCGGGCGAGAACGGGCGGTCCGGCTTGAACTGGTATTTGTCCTCGATGATCAGGGTGTCGGGGAAGTTCACGCCCACGGCCTTGACCGCCACCAGCGCCTCGCCCCGGCCGGGCGCCGGGTCGGCGACCGCCTCGACGACCAGGGCTTCGGGACCGCCGGGGGCTTTCGACAGGACCGCGCGCATGAAATCTCTCCTTTGGGACCGCGGCCCCGTGGCGCGCGTTGGTCCGGAACGCTAATCAGCCCCACCCCCCTTTGGAAGGGCGCACGGAGAGACCAGCAGCATGACGGCCCTCATTCTTCACGGCGGCGCAGGCGCCCGGCGCGGCACGGACTACAGCCGCGAGGAGGCCCACATGCGCGAGGTCGTCGAGGCGATGAAGGGGCGGCTGGAGGCCGGCGCCTCCGCCCTCGACGTGGCCGTCGAGGCGACGGTGATGCTGGAGGACTCCGGTCTCTATGTCGCCGGGCGCGGCGCCAGTCCCAACCTTGCGGGAGCCTATGAACTGGACGCCAGCCTGATGGACGGAACGACGCGGGAGGCCGGCGCCGTGGCCGCCCTGCAGGGCTTCCGCAATCCGATCCGCGTCGCCCGGGCGGTGATGCAGCATACGCCCCATGTCATGCTGGCGGGCGAGGGCGCCGCCCTGTTCGCGGCCGAGCAGGGGCTGGAGCCGATCGGCGACGAGCCGGCCTGGTTCACCCACGCCGGGCAGTCAGACGACAACCATCCGCCCAAGGGCAAGCTGACTCACGGCACGGTCGGCTGCTGCGTGCTCGACAGCCAGGGCCGGCTGGCCGCCGCCACCTCCACCGCCGGGGTGTTCGGGAAGATGCCCGGCCGCGTCGGCGACACCCCGATCCCCGGCGCCGGCAGCTGGGCGGACGGGCGGGTGGCGGTGTCCTCGACGGGTACCGGCGAATATTTCATTCGCGCCGTGGCCGCGGCGAAGGTCGCGTGGCGGGTCGAGACGGGGCAACCGCTGGCGGAGGCGGCGCAGGCGGTGATCGACGACATCGGCGCCATGGGCGGCGACGGCGGCCTGATCGCCCTCGACCGGGACGGGAACATCGCCCAGCCCTATAACAGCCAGGGCATGAAGCGGGCCTGGCTGACGCCTGGCGGCGAGATCGGGGTCGAGGTGTTCGGGCGCTGAGCCTGCGGCCAAAGCGGGA
This sequence comes from Brevundimonas sp., assembly GCA_024711185.1. Taxonomy (GTDB): domain Bacteria; phylum Pseudomonadota; class Alphaproteobacteria; order Caulobacterales; family Caulobacteraceae; genus Brevundimonas. The sequence continues at coordinate 1,448 of JANJTI010000263.1, forward strand.
CCATTACGGCGATTTCATCCTTCGGCGAGCACGGTTCATCCAGGGTTCACCGGCCGCCCGGCTTAAGCGTTGCGGGAAACGAGGACCGCCATGACCGCCAGAACCGCCGCCGCCGCCATCCTCCTGCTCGCCGCCGCCGCCTGCGCGCCGGTGGTCCAGGGCGGTCCGCCCATCCCCCTGCCGCCGGGCCTGCAGGAGACGGCGCAGCTCGGCTCGGTGATCGTCTCCAGCGACTGGCTGGAGGCGGAGGAGGACTTCTCCGACACCTTCTCCGACGAGGTCGGCGAGGAACTGGCCCGCTGCATGCACGGCACGGCCCCGGTCGACGTCCGCATCCATCTCGACAATCTCGATCGGGCGGGCCGCCTGGAGACCCTGATCCGGGGCGATGGCGTGCATACGCTCAGCGGCACGGTCGAGTTCGTCCTGCCAGGGCCGGACCGGCAGGTCGTCGGCCGCTTTCCGGTGGAGGTCGCGACCAGCGCCCAGGGTCGCCTCGGCGGCCTCCTCGGCGACCGGCAGATGATGGTCTCGGAGGAGTTCGGCCGGGCGGTGTGCGACCAGGCCTTCGGGCGCAATCCCCGCATGCGGGGCCCGCACAACGCCACCCGCGGCTGACGGCATTGCCGCGAATTCACTTGGTCCGCCGGAGCCGCCCGCCAAACTGGGTCGGATGACACGGAATCGACTCGCGCCGCTGACCGTCCTCGCCCTGCTGCTCGGCGGTTGCGCCGGCGGGCTGGACCAGACCTCGCCGATCCCGGCCCCCCTTGGCGCCGGTGACGCCGTCCGGGTGGAGCGGATCGAGGTGCGCAGCAGCTTCTACAATCCCCGCGACGCCTTCCACGAGACCTTCGAGGCGGGGGTGCGGCCGGCGCTGGATCGATGCGCCAGCGGAGCCCGGCCCGTGACCCTGCGCGCCTGGATCCACGACCTCGACCGCAGCGGTTCGCTGCAGCGCGAGGACGGGCGGGTGCACCTGCCAGGGACGGTCGAGCTGGTCGACCGCGGACGGGTGATCGCGCGCGCCCGCATCGCCGTCGACGCCCCCGCGCCCGAAGGCGGTCTCCCCGCTCACCGGGCGGCCACCTCGCAGGCGTTCGGGGCCGCCATCTGCCGGGACATCTTCGGCCGCTGATACGAAAGAGGCCGGCGGAGCGATCCGCCGGCCTTGATCGTCCGGACTGGCGAAGGATCTATTCCGCCGCGACCGCCTCCGGCCCGCGGGCCAGGTTGCGCAGCACGTCGGGCATCACCCCGCCGGCCATGAAGTAGTCCAGCTCGGTCTGGTTATCGATGCGGCAGCGCACCGGGAAGCGCGCCATCTTGCCGTCCGAGGGGCGGAACAGCTCGACCCACAGGTCCTGCCGCGGCTTCAGCTTGCCGATGTTGACGTCCGACAGGCCGCGGATGGTGACGATCTCCTCGCCGGTCAGGGTCAGCTTCTGCCAGCCTTCCGGCTTGAACTGCAGAGGGACCACGCCCATGCCGACCAGGTTGGAGCGGTGGATGCGCTCGTAGCTCTCGGCGATGACGGCGCGTACGCCCAGCAGGTTGGTGCCCTTGGCCGCCCAGTCGCGCGAAGAGCCGGTGCCGTACTCCTTGCCGGCGAAGACGACCAGCGGACGCCCCTCCGACTGATAGCGCATGGCTGCGTCGTAGATCGACATCACCTCGCCCGAGGGGAAGTGCTTGGTGACGCCGCCCTCGATGTCCGGGGTGATGCGGTTGCGGATGCGGATGTTGGCGAAGGTGCCGCGCATCATCACTTCGTGGTTGCCGCGGCGGGCGCCGTAGCTGTTGAAGTCGAGCGCGTCGACGCCGTGCCGCGTCAGGTAGGCGCCGGCAGGGGAGGTCTTCTTGATCGAACCGGCCGGGGAGATGTGGTCCGTGGTGATCGAGTCGCCGAAGATGGCCAGCACACGGGCCTCGACGATGTCCTTCACCGGCGCCGGCTCCATGGTCAGGCCGGCGAAGTACGGCGGGTTCTGGACGTAGGTCGAGCTGTCGTCCCAGGCGTAGGTCTGGCCGCCCTCGATCTTGATGTTCTGCCAGTGCCGGTCGCCCTTGAAGACATCGGCGTAGCGCTTGGCGAACATCTTCGACGTCACCGACTTCTTCTGGATGGCGGCGATCTCTGCGGCGGTCGGCCAGATGTCCTTGAGGAAGACATCCTTGCCCTTCTTGTCCTGCCCGAGCGGCTGGGTGGCGATGTCGATGCGCATCGAGCCGGCGAGGGCGTAGGCGACGACCAGCGGCGGCGAGGCCAGGTAGTTGGCCTGCACGTCGGGGTTCACCCGGCCCTCGAAGTTGCGGTTGCCCGACAGGACGCTGGTGGCGACCAGGCCGTTGTCGTTGATGGTCTTCGAGATGTCGGCGTCCAGCGGGCCCGAGTTGCCGATGCAGGTGGTGCAGCCGTAGCCGACGAGGTTGAAGCCAAGGGCGTCGAGATCCTTTTGCAGACCCGCGTCGGTCAGGTAGTCGGTGACCACCTGGGAGCCGGGCGCCAGCGAGGTCTTCACCCACGGCTTCGGCTTCAGGCCCAGCGCATGGGCCTTGCGCGCCACCAGGCCGGCGGCGATCAGCACCGACGGGTTGGAGGTGTTGGTGCAGGAGGTGATGGCGGCGATGACCACGTCGCCGTCCCCGAGGTCGAACTTCTCGTTCTCCACCGGCACGCGCGGCGCATCGGCCGGACGGTTGAAGGTCTCGACCAGGGCGGTCTCGAAGGACTGGGCGGCGGCGGTCAGCTCGACCCGGTCCTGCGGCCGTTTCGGGCCAGCCAGCGACGGCACCACCGTCGACAGATCCAGCTCGAGGGTGTCGGTGAACACCGGGGCTTCCGAGGCCTCGTCGACCCACAGGCCCTGCGCCCTGGCGTAGGCCTCGACCAGCGCCACCCGCGCCTTGTCGCGCCCGGTGGCGGTCAGATAGTCGATGGTCGCGCGGCTGACCGGGAAGAAGCCGCAGGTGGCGCCGTACTCCGGGGCCATGTTGGCGATGGTCGCCTGGTCCTCGATGGTCATGGCGGCCAGGGCGTCGCCGAAGAACTCAACGAACTTTCCGACCACGCCCTTCCTGCGCAGCATCTGGGTGACGGTCAGCACCAGGTCGGTGGCGGTCGCGCCTTCCGGCAGCCGGCCGGTCAGGCGGAAGCCGATGACCTCGGGAATCAGCATCGGGATCGGCTGGCCCAGCATGGCCGCCTCGGCCTCGATGCCGCCGACGCCCCAGCCCAGCACGGACAGGCCGTTGACCATGGTGGTGTGCGAGTCGGTGCCGACCACGGTGTCCGGATAGGCGACGGTCTTCTTGCCCTCCTCCAGCGTCCAGACGGTCTGGGCGAGGTGCTCGAGATTGACCTGGTGGCAGATGCCGGTGCCCGGCGGCACGACGCGGAAGTTGTTGAAGGCCGACGAGCCCCAGCGCAGGAAGTTGTAGCGCTCGATGTTGCGCTCGTACTCGCGCTCGACGTTGCGTTCGAAGGCCTTCGGGTCGCCGAAGTGGTCGACCATCACCGAGTGGTCGATGACCAGGTCGACCGGGTTCAGCGGATTGATCTTGGTCGGATCGGCGCCGAGGGCGCTCATGGCGTCGCGCATGGCGGCCAGGTCGACCACGGCCGGCACGCCGGTGAAGTCCTGCATCAGCACCCGCGCCGGGCGGAAGGCGATCTCGTGCTC
>JANJTI010000275.1 GCA_024711185.1 Brevundimonas sp.
CCTGTGCGGCTCGGGAGCGCACCCGGGCGGCGGGGTCACCGGGGCGCCGGGGCACAATGCGGCGCGGGCGGTCGCGCGGGACCTCGGCGCCAGGTTCCAGACTCCGGGGAGCTCCTGAAACCTAGCCCCTCTCGACGCCCATCGCCTTCATCAGCGCATCCCGCACCGCCGCCTCGGTGAACGGCTTCTGGATGGTCGGATGGCCGCGCCACTGGTCCGGCAGCCCTCCCTCGCCGTAGCCGGTCGAGAACACGAAGGGCACGCCGGCGGCCTTGAGGGCGTCGGCCACCGGGAAGACCTGGCGACCGGCGACATTCACGTCCAGCAGAGCCGCGTCGAGCGGTTCCCCGTCCGTGGCCAGCGCCATGCCGTCCTCGACGGTGGCCGCGGGCCCCACGGGCGCGCAACCCATGTCTTCGAGAATCGTCTCCAGCAGCATGGCGACGAGGGACTCGTCCTCGACCACCAGAATGCGGCGACCCGCCAACGCCTCGCTCATGCAAGCCTCCCACGGTCCAGGGGGACCGAAATTTCCGCACAGAATCCGCTGTCTGCGTAGTCGAGTTCGACCGACCCGGCCAGATCGTGCCGGACGTTGCGTTCGATCAGCCGGCTGCCGAAGCCGCGCCGCGTGGGCGGCTTCGCCGGCGGCCCGCCTGTCTCGCGCCAGGTCAGGTGGAGCTGCGGCCGGGTCAGGTCGCCGACGCCCCAGTCCACGAGGACCCGCCCCTCGGGGGCCGACAGAGCCCCGTACTTGGCGGCGTTCGTCGCCAGTTCGTGGAAGATCATGCCCAGCGACAGGGCCGCGGCCGGCTCCAGCGCCACCGGAGGGCCGACGAGGCTCACCCGATGGGCGCCGTGCGCCTCGGTTTCGTGCTCGAGAATGGCGCGCAGGTCGGCGCCCTCCCAGTGGCTGCGGGTCAGCAGGTCGTGGGTGTGCGACAGGGCCAGGAGGCGCGCCTGGAAGCTTTCCGCGAAACTCCTCGGGTCCTCGTGCGAGCGGGCGGTCTGCATGGCGATGGACTGGACCGTGGCCAGGGTGTTCTTCACCCGGTGGTTCAGTTCGTCGATCATCAGCTTCTGGCGCTCGGCGGCGAGCACGGTCTCGGTGACGTCGTGTCCCTGGACGAAGATGCCGATGACCGCGCCGGAATCGTCGCGGATCGGCTGATAGATGAAGTCGAGCCATACCGTTTCGGGCGGCCCGTCAGGCGACCGTTGCAGTTCCACCCGGCTGGCGCGGCCCTCGTGCGGCTCACCGGTGGCGTAGACCGAGTCGAGCAGGTCGACGTAGGCCTGTCCGACCACCTCCGGCAAGGCGTCGCGCACCGGCTTGCCGGCGATGTCGCGGTGGCCGATCAGCTGGGCGTAGGCGGCGTTGTGCATCTGGAACACGTGGTCGGGCCCGGACACCACGGCGACGAAGCCCGGCGCCTGCATGAACATGTCGAGCAGCCGGTTGCGTTCCGTCTCCAGCTGACGGTTGGCCTCCTGCACGTGCTCGGCGCGCTCGAGAACATTGCCGCTGAGGATGGCGTTGATGGCGCGCTTGCGGTCGGCCCCCGCCACCCGCCGCCGCAGCTGCTCCAGTTCGGTGATGTCGGTGGTGTGCTGGAGGATGTAGGAAATGCGACCATCCGCGTCGTGGATCGGCGTATGGGTCGCCGACCAGAAACGCTCCTCGAAGATGGTCTCGCCTTCGGGTCCGGTGGCCGGGATGGCGTAGCGGATGAGGGCGAGGTGGTCGCGGCGATTCTCCCTGAGGACCCGCTCAAAGGAGGCGCGCAGCTGACGGGCGTTCTCGCGGCCCTCGTCCGACGGGCCGGCGTCGAACACATCGAAGATGACGTTTCCGAGCAAAGCCTCGCGTTCGACCCCCAGAACCGAGAGGTAGGCCCGGTTCATGCCGGCGTACCGCAGGTCCGGCGTCAGCAGCATGTACGGATTGGGAGAGGCGTCGAAGGCGGCCGCGAGGTCCGCGTCGATCGCTCCCGATTTCGCCAGTTCTTTCAAGTGCGGCCCCGCCCCTACAGCTACGCTAACGCGAAAACCGCCCTCCGGTTCTCCTCTGGCGAAAATTGGCTTGGGCGGAGAAGTGGTTATCGTGCCCGGATGCTTCTGACCAGCCTGATCGTCGCCCTGATGAGCCTCGCACAGCCCGCCGCCGCAGACCCTCGACCCGTGGAGGCCCGTGTCGCCGAGGGCGTCCTGGTAGGGCGCGAGGCCGACGGCGTGGCCTCGTTCAAGGGGCTGCCCTATGCGGCGCCGCCGGTGGGCGAGCGGCGCTGGCGCCCTCCGCAGCCGCCGCAACCGTGGACGGGTCCGCGCGACGCCTCGCAGCTGGGGGCGATCTGCGTTCAACCGCCGGCCAACGGCGACAACGGCGTCGGCCCCCTGCCGATGAGCGAGGACTGCCTGACCCTCAACGTGTGGGCGCCCGCGCAGCGCGAGGGACCGCTGCCGGTGATGGTGTGGATTCACGGCGGCGGGCTGAACAACGGTTCGGGGACGGCGGCGCTGTACGACGGGAGCCGGCTGGCGCGGCGGGG
>JANJTI010000301.1 GCA_024711185.1 Brevundimonas sp.
GGGCTGTTGATGTACATGCTGATTTCCTTCTTCGGGTTCTCCGACTCGAGGAACAGCAGCTGGGCGCAGATCAGCGAGGCCATGCCGTCCTCGAAGGGCCCGGTCAGGAAGATGATCCGCTCGCGCAGCAGGCGCGAGAAGATGTCGAAGGCCCGCTCGCCCCGGCTGGACTGCTCCACCACCATGGGGACGAGGTTCATGTTCAGATAGTCGATCGGATCGCGCATTCAGGCCTTCTCGGGATGCTGCGGCCGCGACTCACCCGGTCGTCGGCCCTTGCCCGAGATATCGCGTCGTGCGCGCCATGACGCAAGGCGCGCCCACCGATCAGTCCGACTCCGTCTCCGCGGTCGTCTGCTGCGCCCGCCAGCGCCGGGCCATGTCGTTGGCCATGGTGGTGGCCTGGGCGTGGGGGTTGATCCGTCGCACCGGGCCGCCCGCGACCCGGTACAGCGAGGTCAGATAGGTGCGATCCCATTCGGTCAGGCCGTCCACCGCCGCGGGATTGTCGAACAGGTTCAGGACCGTATCGAAGCTCGACGTGTCTCCGTCAGGATCGACCTGGGCGAGCGACACGAAGGCGAGATAGTCCGCCAGCTGCGCCAGATTGACGCCGCCGAGGTCGTCGACATCGACGACGATCACCGCCTTGTTGAACTCGTCGCGGATCTGGCTGGTCAGGCGCGAGGCCGCGAACACGAATATCCTCGGGGCGACAGGGTTGCCGGTGACCGGATCCACGTCCCCGGGCATGCGCACGGCGATCTTGCCGCTCTCGGAGTCCACCGGCACGCTCACGTGCCACCACCGCACCGGACGGTCGGCGGTCCGGAAGGCCCGCAGGGCCGGGTTGCCGCGATCCACCCCGCCGATGCCAATCCGGAACGCCCGCCGGTGCTCGGCGACCATGGCGTCGGCCAGGGCGGCTCCGTCTTCCGCGAAGACGATCAGGACGTTGGCGTCGCACCCCGGCTCGGCGATCTCGAGGCCGAGGTCGAGGCCGATACGGGAGATTCGATCCGCCAGCGCCTGACCGATGTCGCGGCGGACGTTGACCACCCCGACGCAGAGCGCGTCCTGCCAGCGCGCCAGCCCCCGTCGGCGGGGCGGCGCGCCGACCTCGCCGACGAAGTCGCGAACCGCGTCCCCCAGCCGCCGATGGTCGACAACGACGTCCTCCAGCCGGACCGTCCCCGCCGGCGGCTCCTGGGGCGGCGCCGCGGCGGCGGCCTCCTGCGGCAGCGTCAGGGCGGCGGCGAGCGCTGCGGCGGTCAGCGAAATACCCATCGGTCTGGTCTCCAGGGAAGTGGGCAGCGCTCGAGGGCTGCGGGATGAATGGTGGTCAGGGCGCAGTGGAGCCGGCCTCCTGCCGCTCCCGCACCCTGCGCAGGCTGCGCAGCAACTCGCGCGTCTGGTCGCTGTCCCGAATACGCTCGGACGGGCCGCTGTAGAGCGCCTGCAGGTAGGCGCGATCCCAGTCGCTCAGCCCGGTCGCGGCCCCGTCGGCGCTGAACAGGTTGAGGATGGTGTCGAAGCGCTCGGTCCGGCCGTCTGGATCGACCTGGGCCAGGGAAACCATGGCGATATAGTCGGCGAGCTGCGGCAACGGGACGTCGCCCAACCGGCTTGCGTCGACCACGACGATCACCTTGTTCAGGTCGTCGCGCAGCCAGCGACCGCGGTTGACCAGACCATCTCCGGTGACGACAGGCGCATCTCCGCCCGGGACCCGTATGCCGATGGCGCCCGTGTAGGCGTCTACAGGCACGCTGACATGCCACCAGCGAACGGGCTGGTCCGAACCGCGGAAGTCCTCGAGGGCGAGATCGCCCCGCTCGAAACCGCCGACGCCGAAGTCGAAGATCCGCCGCCGGCGGTCGACCATCTCGCGCGCCATGGCGGCGGCGTCCTCGGCGAAAACGACCAGCACGTTCGGCCGGCAACCCGGCTCGCGCGGCGCGACGCCGTATTCCAGCGCCACCTGGGAGACGCGATCGGCGATCGCCTGCGCGATCTCATGGCGAATATTGACGACGCCCACGCAGATCGGGTCTCGCCAGCGGGCCAGCCCCCGTCGCCGGGGCGGCGCGCCGACCTCCTCGACGAACTGCCGGGTCAGCGCTTCCAGCCGCGCGCCCTCGACCACGACCTCGTCGAGGGTGAGCGGCGCTTCCTGCGGGTTCGGCGGAGCCGCCTCCTGGCCCGAAGCATTGAGCGTCGCGGCGGCGATCAGGGCGAGGAGAGACATGACGGCGCTCCCGGAGCGGGAGCGAAGAGCCCCACGAGAAGACGCTACCATCAAACACGCTTGGCGCGAAGCCGGCCCCGCGGCGGGCGCCGGCCGGTCCCCCTACTCGCCAGAGGCGACTTCCGAATGCTGTGCATCCGCGCCGAGGCGCCGGGCCATCGCAGCGGCGACGGCCGAAAGGTTCGCCCGGCTGTCGGCGCTGGTCTGCCAAGTCCCGTAGAGGCCGGCGAGGAAGGCGCGGTCCCAGTCGGAAAGGGCGCCCACGTCGCCCCCACCGTCGAAGAGGCCCAGGATCGAGGGGACCGCGAAGGCGCGCGCCTCATCATCGATCTGCGCGAGGGCGACCATCGCGACATAGTCGGTCAGTTGCTGAAACGTCGCCCTCTCCAGCGCGGCGCTGTCGATGACGATGATGACCTGTTGCAGGTCGTCGCGGGCGCCCGTGCCCAGGCGCGACGGCATGACGGTCATCTGGTTGACTCCGAAGTCGGACTTCTTCTGGAGCCTGCGGCCGGTCCATTCCACGGGCGCCTGTCCCGGCAGGCGGCGGATCGGATCGCCGGTCTGTTCGTCCACCGGGAGGCTGACATGCCACCATCTCACCGGGCGATCGCCTTGCTGGAAGCGCCGCAGCGCGGCGGAGCCGCGGTCCGCGCCGGACACGCCGGTCCGGAACTCCCGGGGCCGGGCGGATACGAGCTCCCGGGCGGTGGCTGCGCCGTCCTCCGTCGCGACGACGAAGACATTTGTCCGGCACCGGGACGACCCGATGGCGACCCCGAAGCTGTGGGCCCAGTCGTAGATGCGGTCGATCATCGCCCTCGCCGCTTCGGCCTGCATGTTGGCGACGCCGACGCAGATCGGGTCGTGCCAGCGCGCCAGGCTGCGGCCCCGGGCCGGCGCCGCGACGGCCTCGGTGAAGGCTTCCGCCTGCGCCCGACGCGTGGCGCTGACAACCACCTCATCCAGCTCATGCGGCTCCGGCTGTCCACCGGGGTCCTGGCCGGCGGGGAGCGTCAGGAGGATCGCCGGCGCGGCGATCATGCTCAGCCAGACGATTCGGAGTCCCACGGCCGCATCTCCCGCCCCACCCGCCTTCCCGGACGGCACCGTGCGGCCGCGGCATCGTGGAGGTCAATCCGGAACAGGAGCCGGCGCCGTCCGGCCAACGAAAAGGGCCGCCGCTGTCCCCAGCGGCGGCCCGTCTTTCCTCGAAGGTCGGGCCGATCAGGCCTCGTCTTCGTCCTTGAGCAGCTCTTCCTTGGTGATCGGCGCGTCGGTCACCTCGGCGGTGTCGAAGATCAGATCGCAGACCTTCTCCTCGTAGATCGGGGCGCGCATCTGGGCGGCGGCGTTCGGGTTCTGGCGGTAGAAGTCCAGCACCTGCCGCTCCTGGCCCGGATAGTTGCGGGCCTCGTTCATGATCGCCTGGTTCAGCTCCTGATCGGTGACCTGGACGTTGTTGGCGCGGCCGATCTCGGCCAGCACCAGACCGAGGCGCACGCGGCGCTCGGCGATGGCGCGGTACTCTTCCTTGAGCTTCTTCTCGGACTTTTTGGCGTCTTCCGGCGGCAGGCGGCCGGCTTCCTTGTCGGCCTGCACCTGCTGCCAGATGCCGTCGAACTCGGCCTCGACCATCTTGGGCGGCAGCGGGAAGTCGTGAGCCTTGTCCAGCTCGTCGAGCAGGGCGCGCTTCAGCTTGAAGCGGGCGGCGCCGCTGTACTGCTGGTTCAGGTTCGAGCGCAGCAGCTCCTTCAGCTTGTCCAGCGACTCGATGCCGATGCGCTTGGCGAAGTCGTCGTCGATCTTCGCCTCCGCCTCGGCCTTGATGGCCTTGACGGTGACGTCGAAGGTGGCCGCCTTACCGGCCAGGTGCTTCGCCTGATAGTCCTCGGGGAAGGTGACCTCGATGGTCTTCTCCTCGCCGACCTTGACGCCCTTCAGCTGCTCCTCGAAGCCGGGGATGAAGCGATTGGAGCCGATCACGAGGTCGGCGTCCTCGGCCGAACCGCCCTCGAAGGCCTCGCCGTCGATCTTGCCGACGAAATCGATGGTCACCTGGTCGCCGTCGGCGGCCTTGACCGTCTTGCCCTTCTTGTCCTCGTAGGTCTTGGCCTGCCCGGCCAGCTCCTTGAGCGCCTCCTCGAGGTCCTCGTCCGAGGCCTCGTAGGTCGGGCGGTTCAGCTTCAGCGTCTTCGGATCCACCGGGGTGAAGTCCGGCATCACCTCCAGCTCCATCTCGTAGGCGAGGTCCTCGCCGCCGGTCAGGACCTTGTCCATGTCCGAGGTCAGCTTCATCTCGGCCGGGGCGGCCGGGCGCACCTTGGCCTCGTCCAGCGCCTTCTGGCTGGTCTCGTTCAGGGCGGTGTTGACGATCTCGCCCATCAGGTCCCGGCCGAAGGTCTTCTTCACGTGCGCCACCGGCACCTTGCCCGGACGGAAGCCCTTCAGCTTCATCTGCGGCGCCACTTCCTTCAGGCGGGCGTCCAGCTTCTCGTTCAGCTCGGCGGCGGGAATGGTCACCGCGATCACGCGGCTCAGGCCTTCGGAGGACTTTTCGACGACTTGCATGGTCGGGATTCTGACGCTCTGGGGCGCTCAGCCCGGGGCGGGCGCGCGCGGTGGGAAAAGCAAGAAGGGCCGCCCTTGCGAGGCGGCGCCTTTGAAGCCCGCCCTTATGTCGATCAGCGCCTGAAAGGTCAACGTGAGCGGCTGCGGTTTCAGCCGGGCCCCGGCTCGGCTATCCAGCGCCCATGAGCCAGTCCCCTGCCCCGATCGGCGTCGCCGTGTTCCCGGTCACCCCCCTGCAGCAGAACTGCACCCTCGTCTGGTGCCGCAGCACGATGAAGGCCGCGATCATCGATCCGGGCGCTTCGGTCGACGCCCTGCTGGCGGCCGTGGCGAAGCAGGGGCTGACGCTGGACGCCATTTGGATCACCCACGGCCACCTCGATCACGCCGGCGGCGCCGCCGAGATGCAGGAGAAGACCGGCCTCGACATCGTCGGGCCGCATCCCGACGACCAGTTCTGGATCGACGGCATTCCCGCCCAGGGCCAGATGTACGGCCTGCCTGAGGCGCGATCCTTCACCCCGACCCGCTGGCTCGCCGACGGCGACCGGCTGACGCTCGGTGAGACGGAGTGGGAGATCTACCACTGCCCCGGGCACACGCCCGGGCACGTCGTATTCTTCAATCGGGAGGCGCGCTTCGCCCAGGTCGGCGACGTCCTGTTCCAGGGCTCCATAGGTCGGACGGATTTTCCGCGAAGCGATCACGCCAGCCTGCTGAACGCCATCGTCACCAAGCTGTGGCCGCTGGGCGACGACGTCGCCTTCGTGCCGGGACACGGGCCGAGCTCGACCTTCGGCGCCGAACGGCGCAGCAATCCCTTCGTCTCGGACACGGCCCTGGCGCGGGCGCCGATCCCGCGCCCGGCCACCGGGCCCTCCTAGCGGGCCATCAGCAGGCCGATGATCACACCGATGCCAAGCGCATAGACGGAGGCGCGGACCGGCTCCTCCTCGACGGCCCCGCGCAGGCGCCGCGCCCGCTCGCGGCTCCAGTCGCCGACCAGGCCCGCGTCCTCGCGGAGCGCCCGGCGCAGCGGCCGCACGCCCAGGGAACGCATTTCGTCCCGCATCAGGATGGCGTCGGCCTCCTGCTCCAGCCGCGTCGTCTCCGTCTCGAAGGCGTCCTCGATGTCTTCCTGGGAATTCGGAACGGGCGGCGTCGTGTCGCTCATGGAGGGTTTCCTTCGTCGGGGATCGAACGCCCGTCTGAACCGCCGGCCGGCCCGGGCGGTTCCGTGCCGCCATCGTGCAACGGACCGTCGCCCCGGGGGTTGGTCGAGGATGAGGAGGTTGCCATGAACCTGATCGCGCCCTCGCGCCTCGGCCAGCCGGAGATCGTCCCGCCGGACACCCCGGGACCCGACATCGACCCCGTGCCGCCGCCCGATATCGAGCCGGGCTATCCGCCCGACGTTCAGCCGCCGGACACGCCGGGGCCGGACATCCCCGCGCCCGGGACCCCGCGGCCGGACATCGATCCGGGCGGAAGCCCGCCGGAGTTCTCCGCAATGGCGACCCACGTTCTGCGCAAACCCTGTGATTCGTTCGCATTTGTGTGACTGGCGCGCCGGAACCGTAAGCAAGCCAGAGGGTTCAATCCGCGACCGCCACAAGCGCCACGAAAGGAACCCACGATGGCTCAGAGTCAGCCCACGCGAGCCTCCGGCGTCTCCAAGCGGGGCTTCGCCTCGATGGACCCGGAACGCCAACGCGAGATTGCCCGCAAGGGCGGCGCCAGCGTCCCGAGCGAGAAGCGGAGTTTCTCCCAGGACCGCAGCCTGGCGGCCCAGGCGGGTCGCAAGGGGGGCGAGGCTTCCCACGGGTCCCGCAATCGCGAGCGGGCCGCCGGCGAATAGGCCATCGACCAAAAGGGGGTGGCCCGGAGGGGCCGCCCCCTTTCGATTCCCCAGCCTTCAGGTCTCCAGCAGGGCCAGCGCCACCGCCGGCGGCGGGCCCTCACGGAAGTCCGCGACCCGCCAGCCGGCCGACCCGGCCAGTTCGGCGACCGATGCGGCGGTGAATTTCCGCGAGCTTTCCGTGTGGATCGTCTCGCCCGCAGCGAATGCAATCCGGCGCCCCGCGACGTGCACCGCCATGTCGCGCCGCGCCTCCAGATGCATCTCCATCCGCGACTCGGGACCATTCCAGAGCGCCCGATGGCGAAACGCCTCGACGTCGAAGTCGGCGCCCGCCTCGCGATTGGCGCGCGCCAGCAGGTTGCGGTTGAAGGCGGCGGTGACCCCCGCCGCGTCGTCGTAGGCCGCGATGAGGGTCTCGGGATCCTTCACCAGGTCCACCCCGAGAATGAACAGGGCGCCCTCCCCCAGCAGGCTACGCGCGGCGCGCAGGAAGGCGATCGCCTCGTCCGGATCGAGGTTGCCGATCGTGGACCCGGGGAAGAAGCCGACGTGGCGCCCCTCCCCGATGCCGTCGGGCAGCCGGTCCAGATGCAGGAAGTCGCCCACCATCGGCCTGACCTGGAGATGGGGATAGGCCTGGGCGATGCGGTCCGCCGCAGCCTCAAGCGCATCGGCGCTGATGTCGATCGGCACATAGGCGGCCAGGTCCGGCGCGGCGTCCAGTACGATGCGGGTCTTCTCGCTGGCTCCCGAGCCGAACTCGACCAGCACCGCCCCCGCGCCGAAGCGCTGTGACCACCCGGGCGCCACGACCCGAAGCAGGGCCGCCTCCTGACGGGTCGGATAGTATTCCGGCAGGTCGGTGATCGCTTCGAACAGCCTCGACCCATCGGCGTCGTAGAACCATTTGGGCGAAACCCGCTTGGGCGATGCCTCCAGCCCCGCAAGCAGCGCCTCTCGAAAGCCGCTCCCTTCCTTTCCCCCGCTGCTTTCGCGGCGGACATCCCGCGCCAGCCGCAGACCGGCGAAGGCCCAGCGCTGATGCGGATAGAAGAAGTTGCGGTAGCTCGCCCGCGCATGGCCGTCGGGCGTGACGAAGCTCGCGCCCCTCAGAACCATCTGGTTGGCCATGAACTTGCCGTTGTACTCGGCGGCGGTCCCCTCGGTCGGTTGGAAGCCCGGATAGGGCGTGTAGGGCGAGGCCGTCCACTGCCACACCTCGCTGAAGGTATTGGCCAGCGCGTCGGGCCGGGCGCGGGCGGCGTGCTCCCACTCCGCCTCCGTCGGCAGGCGGGCTCCAGCCCAGCGGGCGAAGGCGTCGGCCTCGTACCAGCTGATGTGCCGCACGGGCGTCGCCGGATTCACCGGCCGCCGGCCAGCCAGGGTCATGGTGCTCCAGCCCGTCGCCTCCCGTCGCCAGTACAGGGGGGCGGTCCAGCCTTCGGCCTTCACCAAAGCCCAGCCGTCGGACGTCCACAGCTCGGGCCGGGCGTAGCCCCCCTCGTCGATGAACTCGATCCACGCGGCGTTCGTCGCGAGGTCGGCCGCGATCTCGAACGGCTCCAGCCAGACCCGATGCGCCGGGCCTTCGTTGTCGAAGGCGAAGCCGCCGCCGGCGTGACCGATCTCGACCAGGCCCCCGTCGAACCCGCTCCAGCCGCCACGCGCCGGCTGCGCAGGTGCGACGCGCGGTTCGTCGGAGAAGGCCGCCGGGTCGAGAGGCGAGCGGGACATCAGGTGCAGCATATCCATCAGGAACAACTCCTGATGCTGCTGCTCGTGATGCAGACCCAGCTGCACGAGATATCGGGCGCGCGCGTCGCCGCGGCCCTCGCCCAGCCAGGCGACCATGCGCCGGTCCACCTCGCGCCGGTGGGCCAGCACGGCCTCCACGCCAGGGCGGGTGATCAGCCCGCGCTCCGGCCGGGCCACGCGCTCGCCCAAGGCCTCGTAATAGCTGTTGAACAGCAGCCCCCATGCCGGATCGACGGGCTCGTAGCCCGGTTCGGCCGACAGGATCATCGCCTCCCAGAACCAGCTCGTGTGGGCGAGATGCCACTTGCCCGGACTGCAGTCCTGCATCGATTGGGCGGTCAGGTCCTCGGCCGAAAAGCCGCTGGCCAAGGCTGGCAGGACCGCACGAACCTGACGGAAAGCGGTGGTGGCGTCAGACGCGCCGGAGGTAATCCCCGCCTGGGTGTTCATACGGTCTCTTCCAGCTTCTGGCCCCCTTCACATGGTTCGTCGACGCCACGGACGCCAGCCGCGGCGGCCAAAGTCGACGGCCCGACACAGGAACGGCTCCCGGGGGGCGGCGTTCCGAAAGGGTCGGCGGCTCGCGTGGGAGCCGTCCCCCTCCGACCGACAGGATCGTCGAATGCCGCACGCCCTCGCGCCGCTCGACGGCGCATCGCCTCCGACGGGCCAGACCCGCCCCCGCGACGACATCGCCAATCCATCCGTCTGGCGTCAGGCCGTCACCGGCCAGTTGCCCTCGCTGCGGGCCTTCGCCTGGTCGCTGTGCCGCAACGCCGCCGACGCGGACGACCTGGTGCAGGAAACCCTGACCAAGGCCTGGACCTACCGTGGCCGTTACGAAGCCGGCACCAACCTGCGGGCCTGGCTGTTCACCATCCTCCGGAACTCCTGGTACTCGGCGGTGGCGCGCCGTCAGCGCGAGGTGGCGGACGAGGAAGGCCGCTACGCCGCTACGCTGGTCTCGGAGGGCGCCCAGGAGTGGTCGGTCGAGCTGGGCCGGCTGCGCATGGCCATGGACGACCTGCCGCCGACCCACAGGGAGGCCATTGTGCTGGTGGGCGCGGCCGGGCTCTCCTACGAGGAGGCCGCCGAGATCGCCGGCTGCGCGCTCGGCACCATCAAGAGCCGCGTCAATCGCGCCCGTAACCGGCTGGCGGAGGTCATGGACATTCAGCGCGGCGAGGCCGGCTGACTCAAACCCGGCGGTCCTTGCGGGCGGTCGAGGTCAGGGCTTCGAGATGCGCCCTGAGCCGATCCGGCACGGGCTGATCCTCGACCGCCCGGAAGGCCGCCCGCAACTGCTGTTCTGCAGACGGCCGTTCGCCGTCTGGCCGCTTCTTTCCCATGGACCGACGATGCCGCCCGGGCGGAATGCTGTCACCTGAAAAGCTTCGCCATATCCGCCAGCAACTCGTCGACCGCGTCTTCGCCCGTGGCCCACGAACAGACGAACCGCACTGAACCATCGTCGAAGCGGTAGCAGGCCCAGCCCATCTCGTTCAGCCGTCGGTGCGCCTCGGCCGGCATACGGACGAACACGGCGTTCGCCTCTACCGGATGGGCGAGGATGAAGGGGGTGCCGACCGCCACCCCCTCGGCCAGCCGCTGGGCCATCAGGTTGGCGTGGGCCGCCCCCGTCTCCCAGGCGCCGCTCTCGAGCAGGCCGACGAACGGCGCGGCTAGGAAGCGCGCCTTGGAGGCGGTTTGCCCCGCCTGCTTCAGACGGTTGTCGACCCGGCGCGCCAGTGAGCGGTCGAACATGACGATGGCCTCGGCGCACAGCGCGCCCGCCTTGGCCCCGCCGAACACCAGCACGTCCACCCCCAGACGGGCGATGTCCTTCAGGTCGAAGCCCGCCGCCGCCGCATTGGCCAGCCGGGCCCCGTCCATGTGCACGCCGTAGCCGCGCAGCTTCACCGGCTCGATCAGATGGCGCAGCTCCTCCTGGGTGTAGACGGCGCCGTACTCCGTCGACTGCGTCAGGCTCAGCGCCGCCGGCGGCTGGCGATGGCCGACCTCAGGCTCCTCGAGCGCCGCCTCGAGGGCCAACCGTTCGATCTTGCCGGAGAACCCCGGCAGGCCGATCAGGCCGACGCCATGGCCGAAGAAGCCGGGCGCCCCGGTCTCGTCGGTGCAGACATGGGCGGCGTGGTGGGCCAGCACCGCCTCGTGCGGCCAGGCCAGCATCGACAGGGCGACGGCGTTGGCGGCCGTGCCGGAGAAGACGAAACGCACCTCGGCGTCGGCGTCGAGGCGCTGGCGGATCAGCTCGGCCGCACGCGCCGTCGCGTCGTCGGCGCCGTAGGCCCGGGCGTAGCCGGCGTTCGCCTCGACCAGCGCCTGCAGCGCCGCGGGCGCCATGCCGGCCGTATTGTCGGAGCCGAAATCGTAGCGCATGCCTCAGCCTTCCTCCGCCCGCGCGTCGGCCGCGGGCTCCTTGCGCACCCGCACCACCGGCAGGACGTCCTTCTCGTCGCCATAGGGCACGGCGACCTG
>JANJTI010000335.1 GCA_024711185.1 Brevundimonas sp.
CGGTGGAGAACCCTCGCCAGCACCTCGGCGGCGAGACCTACAGTCTGGACGACTACCGGCGGCGGTACGCCCAGTACAAGATGGATGCGGACCTGCAGGCCAGCCACGCGGCGACGGCGTGGTACGTGACCTGGGACGACCACGAGGTCGCCAACAACTGGGTCTCGGACCTCGACGACGGCGTCCCGCCGGAGGTCTTCCTGCTGCGCCGGCAGGCGGCGGCCCAGGCCTTCCACGAGCACATGCCGCTGCGCCGCTCGGCCTTCCCGCGCGGCGCGGAAATGCAGCTGTACCGGCACGCGGCGTGGGGCGACCTGCTGGATCTCAACCTTCTCGACACCCGCTCCTACCGCTCGGACCAGCCGTGCGGCGACCAGTGGGCGATGACCTGCGACGGCGTGAGCGACCCTGCGGCCCAGGTGCTGGGCGAGGCGCAGGAGCAGTGGCTGTACCGCAATCTCGAGCGCAGCCGGAGACACTGGAAAGTGCTGGCGCAGCAGATCATGGTCATGGACCTTGAGCGGCGCGAGGGGCCGGAGCCGGGGTTCAACCTCGACACCTGGGCGGGTTACCGCATCCCTCGCCAGCGGCTGCTGGACCGCCTGCACCAGCGCCGCATCGGCAATGTGGTGGTGCTGACCGGCGACGAGCACCAGAACTACGCCGGCGAGCTGCACCGCGACAGCCGCAATCCGGAGGGGCGGCCGGTTGCGGCGGAGTTCGTCACCACCTCGATCAGCTCCTCGGGCGACGGGGTCGACCAGCGGCCCGACGGGCGGCGCTATCTGGCCGACAATCCGTTCCTGAAGTTCAACAACGCCCAGCGCGGCTATGTCGTCTGCGACTTGACGCCGGAGGCGTGGCGGACCGAGTTCAAGGTGCTGGACCAGGTGTCGGAGCGGAACGGAACGCTGACGACGCGGGCGGTCTATGCCGTCGAGAGCGGCGACGGACGGGTGGTTCCCGCCTGAGACTCAGCGTCCGCTGAGCCAGTCGGTCGGCTCGACCAGCACATAGCCGGGCGTGGTCGAGGCGAAGTGGCGGAGCCAGTAGCTGTGGCCGGCGCCGAACATGACCACGATGCGGTCGCCGGGGCGGGCCACCTGCATCAGCTTGGCGAAGATCACTGCGTTGCGGGTGTACCAGCGACCGTTCAGCTCGGCCCCCGGAAAGTCCTCGCCGGAGCCGAAGCGGAGGAAGCCGTAGTACATCACGGCGTTGTTGGTGCTCAGGGCCACGCCGGGTTCGTTGATCCCGGCCAGAAGGGCGCCGAGGGTCTCGGTGCGCTGGCGCTGTTCGAGGTCAGCGAGGAAGGCGCGGACCTCTCCGTTCATAGCCTGGAGCTCGCCGGCCCGGCCGTTCGCCTCGGTCCATGCCATCATCTCGCCGTAGGGGAAGTAGGACGGTTCGCCCTCGCGATCCTTCTCGTCGACGGCGTAGACCCGGTCGACGCCGGCGAGGGCGGCGAGGCGGTAGCCGATCTGGATGCGTTCGTCGGGGCGGGACAAAAGCCAGTCGGGGCTGAAGTCCGCGAACCGATGATCGACCATGGTCGAGGGATCGGGGGCGATGCTCTCGATGGCGATGGCGGTGGGCCGGAAGCGGGCGAGATCCTCGGCGATGCGGGCCAGCTCAGCCTGCTTCTCCGGGGTGGTCACCGGGTCGATGCGGGCGTTGTTCACATCGCGCCCCGGATTGTCGAGGTGGGGCACGCCGAGCACCATGACCTGCACCGGTTCGGGCGCGGGCGCCTGGGCCAGGGCTGCGGTCGGGAGGGCGAGAGCCGCCACGGCGGCGAGGATCTTCAGCATCGAAACGGCTCCGCTAGAGGTTGGCGGAGAGAGGGCCTGGGCGACGCCCGTGGATGCACGGCGCTCGATTAACTCTTCGACAGGTTCAGACTGCGGGAATGGCCTGCCGCAAGCGACCGCCTACCCGGATCGGCTCGACGCGCGTGGCCAGCCCCGTCCTGTCGTCAGTCTCGACATAGACGCCGCACACGGTGGCCGGGCCGTGCGCCGGGGTGTAGCGGCCGCCGGAGATGCGGGTGGTGAAGCGCCGCAGCGGCTCTTCCTTGTCGTTGCCGATCACGGAGTCGTAGTCGCAGCAGCCGCCGGCGTCGGTCTGGTAGGCCGTGCCGCCGGGCAGGATCTGGCAGTCCGCGGTGGGCACGTGGGTGTGGGTGCCGACCACCAGCGAGGCGCGGCCGTCGCAGAAGTGCCCCATGGCCATCTTCTCGGAGGTCGCCTCGCAGTGGATGTCGACGATGATGGCGTCGGCCGCCATGCCGAGCGGACAGGCCGCGAGCTCCTTCTCGACGGCGCTGAAGGGATCGTCCATCGGGTCCATGTGCACCCGGCCGAGCACGTTCATGACCAGCACCTGCCGGCCCGAGGGGGTCTCGAACAGGTTGGCCCCGGCCCCGGGCGCGTCCATCAGGCGCGGATAGTTGAGCGGCCGGATCAGCCGCGGCTCGCGGACGATGTAGGTCAGGGCCTCGCGCTGGTCCCAGCTGTGATTGCCGAGCGTCAGGCAGTCGGCGCCGGCCATGAACAGGTCGTTGGCGGTGTTCTCGGTGATGCCGAAGCCGCCGGCGGCGTTCTCGGCGTTGACCACAACGAAGTCGAGCTTCAGGTCGCGCTTGAGGGCGGGCAGGTGGTCGGACAGGCCGTCGCGACCGGACTTGCCGACCACATCGCCGAAGAACGCGAGACGCATGGGAGATCAGACCTTTCGCGCGGCGGTATAGCCGGTCTCGGTCAGAACGCCATGCAGGCGGATGTCGTGCCGCTCCAGCGGCAGGTGGCCGACCTGCTGCCCGGCGTACGCCAGGCCGATGCGGAGAGCATCCGGCACGGCCGCGAAGGTGCGGTCGTAGTAGCCCCCGCCCTGCCCCAGCCGGCCGCCGGCGTCGTCGAAGGCGAGCAGCGGGGTCAGGATCAGGTCGGGGGTCACCGCCTCCGCCAGCGACAGGGGCGCAGGAACGCCGGCGAGGTCGAGCTCCAGCGGATCCCCGAAGCGCCAGCGGCGGAAGATCATCGGGGCGTCAAGTTCAAGGACGACGGGCAGGCAAAGGTTGCGGCCGTCCCGCTCCAGCGCGAGGCTGAGGGCGTCGGCGTCCAGCTCGGAGCCGATGGCGCGATAGACGGCGACGATCCGGCCCGGCGGCAAGGCGCCGACGTGGGCGGCGGCGCGGGCGGCGGCTTCGGGGGACCGGGCGGCCAGCTGCTTGCGGTGCGCGCGCATGGCGGCGCGGAGTTCGCGCTTGTCGGTCATGGGGCAGAGGTAGCGCACAGTGGGGGCGTGCGTCGCCCCCTCCACCCTCCTTCGTTCGCTATCGGGAAGAGACGAGCTTGCGGTCAGAGCCCCCTCCACCATGCTTCGCATGGTTCCCCTCCCCCTGCGGGGAGGAACGCGCTGAAGCAGCGAGCCGCCGCGCGGCGAGCGGTAGCGCACCAAAGGGAGAAGGTTGGCGGCGCCGCGAGAGCCGTGAAGGACTGTTCAATCCTCTCGACCTGGGTAGCCAGGTGGGCTCCGTGTGCCCAGGCCCTCGAGCCCGGACAGGGACAGATCCCGTAGAGAGAATTAAGGTCGCGAGGATTAGTCGCCTTCGACGTGAGCCGCAGCATGACCCGCCGGGAGCGAAGATAGTCCCTCCTGGGGGGCAGAACACTGGCGCCGGGCTCAGTCCCTCGGGAAACGCGACGGGGCCGGATCGTCCATGCGGATGAGTTCGAGCGCGTCGCCGGTCAGGCGCAGACGCACCCGATCGTCGGCGCCCTCGACGGCGAACAGGCCGTCGTCGGTCAGGGGCACGAGCCTAGAGGCGGGACCGCTGGCGCGCCGCCACATGAGGCCGTCGTTCTCGAACACGATCGCCCGGCCGCCGTAGGTTCCCGCCAGCGCCTGCAGGCGTTCGGGGGCGATGTTTACGGGCCGGACGCGCGCCGCAGCGGCGACCCGGGCCCACTCCCAGCCGGCGCGATCGACCGGGTCAGCATCCGTGCGGGCGAGAAGGGCGTCCAGCGCCAGGGTCGTCGCCGTCTCGAGCGCGGCGTTCGGATCGACCGCGACGTCGGGTTCGACGCCTGTTCCCTCCCAGTTCGTGCCGGTGACGGGATGCACCGGACGTCCGTAGGAGACGCTGAGCATGAAGCCGGGGGCGATCGGCACGAAGGTGTTGTTGTTCGCCGCGCCGCCGGTCGTCCCGCCGACGAGGGTTCCGAGGCCGAACTTCTGGACGCTGTAGGCGAAGGCCTCGGCCGCCGATCCGACCTGGCGGCTGGTCAGGACGTAGAGCGGCTTGCCGGTGAGGTGGCCGGCCGGCACATGGTCGAGGGTGCGCGACTGTACCGGCTCCTTGCCCGCCTCGAGGAAGGTCATGTCGAGTTCGTCGGGCTCCATAAAGTGGCTGAGCAGATAGCGGACCGCGGCGTGATCGCCGCCGCCGTTGCCGCGCAGGTCGATGATCACGGCGTCGCCCTCGCGCAGGAAGCGCACGGCGTCGTCATAGGCTTGGCCGGTGCGGTCCTGGACCCAGTGGAAGGTGCTGAC
>JANJTI010000351.1 GCA_024711185.1 Brevundimonas sp.
TTCCACCGCGTCCTGCACGACGACGCGCAGACCCGGCCGGAGGTCGCGGGCGTGTCGATCAAGGCGGACAAGGACATCCGCCGGGTCATCCTGTGCTCGGGCAAGGTCTACTACGACCTGCTGGAGCGGCGGGAACGGGACGGCGTCGACAACGTCTATCTGATGCGGCTCGAGCAGTTCTATCCGTGGCCGATGAAGTCGCTGATGACCGAGCTGGCGCGCTTCCCCGACGCCGAGCTGGTCTGGTGCCAGGAAGAGCCGAAGAACATGGGCGGCTGGACCTTCGTCGATCCGTGGCTGGAGCTGACGCTGGAGAAGCTGGACGTGAAGGCGAAGCGCGCGCGCTACGTCGGCCGCCCGGCCTCGGCCTCGACCGCCGCCGGCCTGATGAGCCGCCACCTGAAGGAACTGGACGCCTTCCTGACCGAAGCCTTCGCCCGCGAACCCGCTGATAGACCTGAACGAGACCTGGAACGCACCATGGCCGACATCCTGACCCCCGCCCTCGGCGAATCCGTCGCCGAGGCCACCATCGGCAAGTGGACGAAGAAGGCCGGCGACCCGGTGAAGAAGGACGAGGTCCTCGTCGAGCTGGAAACCGACAAGGTCTCGCTCGAGGTCGTCGCCCCCGCCGATGGCGTGCTGTCCGAGATCCGCGCCGCCGACGGCGAGACCGTCACCCCGGGCGCCGTGCTCGGCGTGGTCAGCGAGGGCGCCAGCGCGGGAGCCGCCCCGAAGGCGGAGGCGCCGAAGGCCGCCGAAGCGCCGAAGGCCGCCGCCGCGCCGTCGGCCGAGACCGTGGCGATCAACGTCCCGACGATGGGCGAGAGCGTCGCCGAAGGTTCCATGGGGACCTGGCTGAAGACGTCCGGCGACACCGTCGCCAAGGACGAACTGCTGGTCGAGATCGAGACCGACAAGGTCGCCGTCGAGGTCTCGGCCCCGGCCGCCGGCGTGCTGACCATTTCGGCCGAAGCCGGCGCGACGGTGACGCCGGGCCAGCAGATCGGCTCCATCGCCGCCTCCGGCGCCGCCGCGGCTCCGGCCGCCGCGCCGTCCACCGCCGCCCCGGCCGCGACGCCGGCGAAGGGCGACGCCCCGCACCTGTCGCCCGCCGTCCAGCGCGTGGTCGCCGAGAACAATCTCGATCCCAAGGCCATCGCCGCCACCGGGCCGAAGGGCAACATCACCAAGGCCGACGCGCTCGCCGCCATCGGCTCGGCCGCGCCGAAGGCCGCTCCGGCCCCCGCCGCCCCGACTGCGCCGCGCGCCGACCAGCCGCGCGAGGAGCGGGTCAAGATGACGCGCCTGCGTCAGACCATCGCCCGCCGGCTGAAGGAATCCCAGAACACCGCCGCGCAGCTGACCACCTTCAACGAGGTGGACATGACCGAGGTCATGGCCCTGCGCAGCCAGTACAAGGAGGTGTTCGAGAAGCGCCACGGCGTGAAGCTGGGCTTCATGAGCTTCTTCACCCGCGCCGTGGTGCAGGCCCTGCACGAAATCCCGGCGGTCAACGCCGAGATCGACGGCACGGACATCATCTACAAGAACCACTACGACATCGGCATCGCCGTCGGCACCGAGAAGGGCCTCGTGGTGCCGGTGCTGCGCGACGCCGACCAGCTGACCCTGGCGGGCATCGAGAAGGGCATCGCGGCCCTCGGCAAGGCCGCCCGCGACGGCGAGCTGACCCTCGACCAGCTGCAGGGCGGCACCTTCACCATCACCAACGGCGGCACCTACGGCTCGCTGATGTCGACGCCGATCCTCAACTCGCCGCAGTCGGGCATCCTCGGCATGCACAACATCGTCCAGCGCCCGATGGCGGTGAACGGCGAGGTGAAGATCCGCCCGATGATGTACCTCGCCCTCAGCTACGATCACCGCATCGTCGACGGCAAGGAGGCGGTGACCTTCCTCGTCCGGGTCAAGGAGCTGCTGGAGGACCCGGCGCGGGCGTTGCTGGACCTCTGATTGCCGGCCGAGAGCGTTTGCGGTAGTATCTACATTCCGTGGATACGGAGTTCACCGTGGACGACGCTTGGAAAGCGGACCGGAAGACCGACACCGCCAAGCTCTTCACGAGCGGCGGCAGTCAGGCTGTGCGCCTTCCGAAGGCCTATCGATTCGAAGGGTCGGAGGTGCTGATCTGGCGGGACGGGCCCCGAGTCGTGCTTGAGCCCGTTCCGCGGAGGGCGCGGACCCAGGCCGACCTGGACGCCATGTGGAAGCGGATTCGAGAACTCGACGATCCCGAGGATCCGTTCCCCGATCCCCGGCCGCAGACGATTACGGCGCGGCCGTCCTGGTGACGCTCTCGCTCGACACGAGCCAGATCGTCGATCTGATCCGGGGGCGTGACCCGTCCGCCGGCGCAGCCTTCAACGCCGCGGTGCTCTCCGGAGCGGCGATCACGGTGTCCACGCCCGTCCGTTTCGAACTGGTCAGCGGCGCTCATTCCAGCGGCTCGCCTGATCGCAAACTGGTGCAACTGGCCAATTTCCTGGCGCAGTGCGTCGAGGTTGAATTCTCGACCAAGGACGCGGACTTCGCGGGCCGACTGGACGCCGATCTGCGTCGCCGCGGTCAACCTATCGGCGACATCGACACCCTCATCGCCGGCCAGGCGCTGGCACGGGGATGGACCGTTGTGACGCGCAATGTCCGGCATTTCGGACGGGTTGAGGGCTTGCCGCTGATCGACTGGAGCGTTGGGGCCGAACTCCTGTCCGCCGGAGCCATCGCCGCCCGTGTCGCGGAAGCGCCCTGATGGCGCTCGCCGAGATCGCCCGCTTCACCGACGTCTACGAGGCCGATCTCGCGGCGGCCTTCCTCGCCTCGCACGACATCGAGGTGTCGGTGACCGAGCGCTTCCAGACCACCGTCGATCCGCTGATGCAGCGGGCGCTGGGCATCCGGCTGATGGCCCCGGCTTCCCAGCTGCAGCGGGCCCGCGAACTTCTGGCGCGGGCGCGGGCGGGTGAGTTCGCCACGCCGGAGGGCGACGATCTGGACGAGACTGACCCGGGCGTCCGCGCCGCCGGGACCGCGATGGCCGTGGTCGCCTACGTCACTGGCGGCTTCTGGGGGACCAGCCTGCCGCGCCGCTTCCGGGCGCCGGAGTGGAGGGGCATGCTGCTCTCGGCCCTGCTGCTGGCGGCGGGGCTTGTCGTCCTGGCGACGATCTTCAAGCTGGCCCTCGATCCGCCCTAGGGCCGGGTGAGCGCCCCCAGCACCTCGTCCGTATCCGCCCCCAAGGCCGGCGGCGGGCGATCATAGGCCACGGGCGTCGCCGACATGCGGATCGGTGAGGCGACGGTGCGAACCGGGGCGGCGAGATCGGCACGGCTCTGCGTCACCTCCAGCCCCCGGTGCTTCGCCTGCGGCTCGTCGAACACCTGGTCCACCGTATTGACCGGCCCGCACGGCACCCCCGCCGCCTCCAGCACGGCCATCAGGCCGGACATGCCGTGGCCCGCCGTCAGGGCCGACAGCTCGGCGGTCAGCACGGCGCGGTGCTCGATGCGCAGGGCGTTGGTCAGGAAACGCGGGTCCTCGCCCAGCCCCGGCGCGCCCAGGGCTCCCGCCAAGGCACGGAACTGGGAGTCATTGCCGACGGCGATGACCACCATGCCGTCGGAACACGGAAACGGCTGATACGGCGCGAGATTGGGGTGGGCGTTGCCCATCCGGGTCGGGGCCTTGCCCGAGACGAACCAGTTGGTCGCCTGGTTGGCCAGCATGGCGGCCTGGACGTCGAACAGGGCGATGTCGATGTGCTGGCCCTCTCCCGTCGCACGGGCGTGCAGCAGGGCGGCGAGGATGGCGCTGGAGGCGTAGAGGCCGGTGAACAGGTCGACCACGGCGACCCCGACCTTCATCGGCTCGGCCCCCGGCGCGCCGTCGGGCTGGCCGGTGATCGACATCAGCCCGCCCATGGCCTGGATCATGTAATCGTAGCCGGCTCGGTGCGCGTCCGGCCCGTCCTGCCCGAAGCCGGTGATGGAGCAGTAGACCAGCTTCGGATTGACCGCCGACAGGGCCGCATGGTCCAGCCCGTACTTCTTCAGCCCGCCGGTCTTGAAATTCTCGACCACGAC
>JANJTI010000027.1 GCA_024711185.1 Brevundimonas sp.
CTGCCGCCCGGCGCGCCGCCGCCCGACGTGCCCGGAACCGTCCCCGGCGTGCCCAACGCCGACCCCGACGCCGCCCCGCCGACGGTGACCATCCCCCCCGGCGCCAAGGTCATCACCGTCCCGCAACAGGCTCCCGCGCCATGAGCGAGCCCCTCTCCGGCATGACCGGCTTCGGCCGCGCCGACGGAAGCCACGGCGACTGGAGCTGGTCGGTCGAGGCCCGCTCGGTCAACGGCCGCGGGCTGGAGGTCCGCTTCCGCGGCCCGCCCGGCTTCGACAACCTCGAACGCCTCGCCAAGGCCGCCGCCCAGACCCGCCTCGCCCGCGGCCAGGTCACCGTCGGCGTGCAGGCGAAACGCGCCGAGTCCGCCGCCGCCATCCGCGTCAACGAGGCCGTGCTGGCCCGCTACGCCGACCTCGCCCGCCGCCTGGCCGGGGAGGGCGCCGCCCCGCCGACCGCCGACGGCCTGCTGGCCCTGCGCGGCGTGCTCGAGGCCCCCGAGGACGCCGACGACGCCGAGGCCCGCGCCGCGGTCGAGGCCGCCATGGCCGCCTCCATCGACCAGGCCCTCGACGCCCTGCGCGAGTCCCGCCGCCGCGAGGGGGCCCAGCTGCGGCCGGTGATCGAGGCCTTCGTCGAGCGCATCGAGGCCCTCGTCGCCGTCGCCGAGCAGGAAGCCGCCGCCCAGACCGACGCCGTCCGCGACCGCTTCGCCCGCCGCATGGCCGAGCTGGCCCCCGACGCCCCCGGTCTCGACGAGCGCGTCTTCCTCGAGGCCGCCGCCCTGGCGGCGAAGGCCGACGTGCGCGAGGAGCTGGACCGCCTGACCGCCCACGTCGCCTCGGCCCGCCAACTGTTGCGCCAGCCCCCCGCCGGGCGGAAACTCGACTTCCTGATGCAGGAATTCATGAGGGAGGCGAACACCCTCTGCTCGAAATCGGCTACCACCGCGCTCACCGGAATCGGCCTCGACCTCAAGGCCGTGATCGAGCAGCTGCGGGAACAGGTCCAGAATGTCGAATGAACGCACGCCGCGCCGCGGCGTCCTCCTGATCGTCGCCAGTCCGTCCGGCGCGGGCAAGACCAGCCTGTGCCGCCGGCTGATGGCCGACCACGGCGCGCTGGAGCTGTCCATCTCCATGACCACCCGCCCGATCCGCCCGGGCGAGGTCGCCGACCGCGACTACCACTTCGTCTCCCACGAGGAGTTCCAGCGCCTGATCGACGAGGACGCCTTCCTCGAATGGGCCGACGTGCACGGCAACCGCTACGGCAGCCCCCGCGCCCCCATCGACCGCGCCCTGGCCGAAGGCCGCGACGTGCTGTTCGACATCGACTGGCAGGGCGCCCGCGACATCGCCGGGAAATGCCCCGACGACGCCGTCCGCGTCTTCATCCTGCCGCCCAGCCTCGAGGAACTGCGCCGCCGCCTGGTCACCCGCTCCCAGGACGCCGACGACGTCATCGAACGCCGCATCCAGAACGCCAAGGGCGAGATCGCCCACTGCGACATGTTCGACTACGTCTTCGTCAACGACGACTTCGACCGCTCCTACGCCGAACTGGCCCACATCTACCACGCGGAACGCAGCAAGCGCCGCCGCAACCTCTGGGTCGAGCACTACCGCGACGCCCTGCTGAACGAGGTGGTCTGAGCGGAGCGGCCTAGGCGAACCGGATCCGCGGCCCCGCGCCGCCCCCTCCGCCCAGCAGCAGCTCCGTCACCGCCCACACCAGCGCGTCGGCCCGGTCCGGGCTGCCGCCGCCGTCGCAGCCCAGCCCCAGCAGCTCCTCCTCCAGCTCGGGGAAATGGCCGCGGTGCATCACCCGGCCCTGCTCGTACAGCGCCGCCACCGGCTCGGCCCGCACCCGCTTGCCGTAGCGGGCGTGCACCAGCTTGACGGGGCAGGGGGCCCCGGCCGCCTGCAGCACCGCCTCGACCATGCGGCCGCCCTGGTTGGCCTCGGCCACGATGCGCCGCGCCCCGAACTCGGCCGCCGCCCGCGCCGCCCGCGCCCCCCAGGCCTGCGGGCTCAGCCCCGCCGCCGAGCGATCGGCCAGCACCTGCGCCACGCCCCCAGACCGGCCCACGACCACGATGCCGCAGGCGTCCCCGCCTTCCGAACACGGCGGGTCCACCGCCGCCACCACCCGGTCGCAGGCCGGCGCCGCCTCGCCCGCCGCCCGCGCCGCCGCAATCATCGCATGGGTGAACAGCGCCCCGTCGCCGTCCACCACCTGTCCGTCCAGCTCCTGCGCCGCCAGCCGGGTGCCGCCGTACACCGCCTCCAGCCCCTCGACGAAGCCGGCGCTCAGGTTGGCCGCGTTCACCCGCGTCGGCAGGTCGGTGCGCACCACCCCCGGTTCCTTCAGCAACCGCCGCAGCGCCGCCAGCGGCTTCGGCGTCGTGGTCGCCACCAGCCGCGGCCGCTCCCCGAGCCGCAGCCCCATGCGCAGCAGGGCCAGGGTCTCGCCCGGCCGCCGCCACGCGCACCACTCGTCGGCCCACGCCGCGCCGAACTGCGGCCCGCGCAGCGCCTCCGGGTCCTCGGCCGAGAAGGCCAGCGCCACCGCCCCGTTCGGCCACACCAGCCGCCGCCGGCTGGCCTCCCACCCCGGCCGCCCGCCGATCGAGAACCGGGGAAGGGCGCGGATTCCCGACGGCCCCTCGATCATCACCTCGCGCACGTCGTGCAGGCTCTGCCCGACCAGGGCGATGCGCCCGTCCTCGGCCGCCCGGTCGGCGACCCACTCGGCCCCGGCCCGGGTCTTGCCCCCTCCGCGCCCGCCCAGCACCACCCAGGTCGTCCAGTCCCCCGCCGGCGCGATCTGGCCGGCGTGCGCCTCCCACCGCCAGTCACGCCTCAACCCGCGTAGTGCCGACAGAGGCAGCCGCGCCGCCCATTCCTCCCCCAAAGGGCGAAGGGGACCGCCCGGAGGGCGGTGGAGGGGGCGAGGGCCCGCCGATTCCTCCTCCGAGCTGGGGCGTGCCGGGGAGGGCCCGGGGCCGAGGTCGTCCTCGGCAGACGCGCGAGCGCCGTCCTCACCCACGCCGCGCCTCCGCCTCGCGCGCGCCCTCGGCCCGGGCCGCCTCGATCATCGCCGCCACCCTGGCGCGCACCGCCTCCAGCTCGGCGGCGTCGTCGGGCTCCGCCCCGGCCGCCTCGCTGCCGGCCAGCCGGTCCGCCGCCCGCGCCATCAGCTCGGCGGTCCGCGCCGCCTCGGCCGCCCGGGCGGACTGCCCCTGCAGCAGCAGTCTCGTCGCCAGCTCCAGCGCCCGCCGCGCGGCGGCCCGGGGGTCGAGCTCGAAGCCGCCCTCCGCCCGCGGGGCGTCCACGGCGGCCGGGACGACGTCGACCACCGCCGGCTCCAGCGCGTCGGCCGCCAGCGCCGCGGCCTTCTTGCCCCACCCCTCCCGCCGAATGCGCTTGCGGATCGCGGCCTGGCTGCAGCCGAATTCCTCCGCCAGCGCCCGCGCGCTTTCTCCGTCCAGATAGCGACGCCGGATCGTCGCCCACACGCGCGGTCCGAAATAGACGTAGGCCTTGCGGCGGCGGGGCGGGGTCGATCGGGAAGCCATCCGCCCATCGTGCGCCGCCCGTTTCCTCCGGCGTGAACAGGACGCTGGGATTCGTGAAATTGCTGCGATTTCAACGGCCGGCGGGGCAGGATCGCGGGGGCAGAACATTAACTCCCGGCGATTGTCCCGCTTGTCTCCCCGGTCGCCGGTGTCGTTCCCGCGTGTCTCGCCTATCGTCGCCGCAATGTATCCCGCCGGTTCGACGCCGGGCGTCCCTTCGGCCCGTCAGGAGCCGCCCGACCCCGGCGACCGTGGGGAAGCGTCCGGCTGCAGCTCCGGCTGGCGGTTGGACACCTCCTGCACCGCCCTCGACAGCTCCACCAGCCCGTAGGTGATGCCGCAGTTGTGGTCGTAGGGCGTGATCCGGCTCAGAATCTCGTAGCGCCCCATCCCGTCGAACTGGTCCATGTCGGCGAGGAAGGCGTTGCGCTCCACGGTCCGCCCCCGCTTCACCGCGTCGTAGATCACCGCGAACTCGTGCCGGCCGAAGATGGTGTCGTCCAGGGTGTTGGCGGTCGAGTTGGCGAAACCGCCGGCTCCCGCGAAAGCGTTGGCCGCCCGCCCCTCGCTGACCAGGCTTCCGACCGTCGTCAGCGCGGAGCCGAGAATTGAGAAGCCGCTGTTGCCGAGGTTCCTCTGGACGGTCACGCCGACCAGATAGTCCTCGCAGCGCTTGTCGGAAGCCGAAATCAGGGCGGCCGCGAGTTCCCGGCCCGTGAGACTGGAGTCGGGCGCGTCGGACAGACTCAGCGCGCGCGGATTGGCCTTCGCCCCCCAGTGACTCGGGCCCATCGTCTGGCATCCCGCCAGCGCCAGTGCCGACAAGCCCGCAACCGCAACGGCTCTCATCCTTCCCTCCCTCTCTCCCCGCATACAACCTTTACGCAAACCTATGTTCTGTCAACACGGCCCCCTTGCGTCGCCCCCGGCGCGTCCTATCTCCAACCTCCTGTTTCAACAGCGAAAGGAGGTGGTCGAATGTCTCATTGTTCCCAGCCGCACGCGGCCCGGCCGTCGGACGCGACCTCCCCTCTGGCGGGGGTTTGCGCCTGAACCGAAGCCGTCAAGGCTGAACAATGCGGGGCCGCTTCCGACAGGAGGCGGCCCTTTTTGCTGGGGCCCCTCGGCTGCTCCTTCCCGCCGGGAGAGGGCCTGGGCGCCCGGGAGACCGCCGGGCGTTCGGCGCCGTCGCCGCGGATTTGCGGAAGTCCGCGGCAGAGTCGCCTCAGCGCTTCGGCGGCGCCCACTCCGCAGTGTCGTGGTCCGGATGCTGATAGGAAACGATGCTGGCCAGGTGCGCAGCTGCTCCGGGCTCGTCGGTCGGGTGCACC
>JANJTI010000052.1 GCA_024711185.1 Brevundimonas sp.
CAGCTTGGCGGCGTCGAGACCCTGCGCGGCGGCGAGGGCGTCGATCTCGCCCTCGGAGTGCGGGATGAACTCGTGCAGCGGCGGGTCGAGCAGGCGCACGGTGACCGGCAGGCCGCTCATGATGGTGAACAGCTCGACGAAGTCGGACTTCTGGAACGGCGCGATCTTCGCCAGCGCCGCCCGGCGGCCGGCCTCGTCGTCGGCCAGGATCATCTCGCGCACGGCGGCGATCCGGGTGTCGTCGAAGAACATGTGCTCGGTGCGGCACATGCCGATGCCCTCGGCCCCGAAGCCGCGCGCCGTCCTGGCGTCCAGCGGGGTCTCGGCGTTGGCGCGGACCCTGAGGCGGCGGACCTTGTCGGCCCAGGCCATCAGGGTCTGGAAGTCGCCCGTCAGCTCGGGCTCGATCATCGGCACGGCCCCGGCCATGACCTCGCCCTTCGAGCCGTCGATGGTGATGATCTCGCCGGCCCGGAAGGTGCGGCCGCGGGCGGTGAAGGAGCCGCCCTTGCCGTCGATGTGTATCTCGCCGGCGCCCGAGCCGCCGGGCCGGCCCAGGCCTCGGGCGACCACGGCGGCGTGGCTGGTCATCCCTCCCCGCGCGGTGACGATGCCGCGGGCCGCGTGCATGCCGTGGATGTCCTCGGGCGAGGTCTCCTCGCGCACGAGAATGACGGCCTCTCCAAGCTGGCTGAGCCGCTCCGCCTCGTCGGCGTCGAACACCACCTTGCCCGTGGCCGCGCCGGGCGAGGCGGGAAGACCGGCGGCGACCACCTCGCGCGCGGCCTTCGGATCGAGGGTCGGGTGGAGCAGCTGATCCAGGGCGGCGGGCTCGACGCGGCTGACCGCCTCCTCCTCGCTGATCACGCCCTCCGCAGCGAGGTCGACGGCGACCTTGAGCGCCGCCTTGGCCGTGCGCTTGCCGTTGCGGGTCTGCAGCATCCACAGCCGCCCCTGCTCGACCGTGAACTCGATGTCCTGCATGTCCCGATAGTGGGCTTCGAGTTTCCCCACAACTTCAACGAATTGGGCGAAGACCTCGGGCATGGCCTCCTCCATCGAGGGGGCGGTCTCGCCCATCTCCTCGCGGCCGGCCCGGGTCAGCGACTGCGGCGTCCGAATTCCGGCGACGACGTCCTCGCCCTGGGCGTTGATCAGGAATTCGCCGTAGAGCTTGGCCTCGCCCGTCGACGGATTGCGGGTGAAGGCGACACCCGTCGCCGAGGTGTCGCCCATGTTGCCGAAAACCATCGACTGCACGTTCACCGCCGTGCCCCAGCTTTCGGGAATGTCGTGCATGCGGCGATAGAATTTCGCCCTGTCGTTCATCCAGCTGGCGAAGACTGCGCTGATGGCCCCCCATAGCTGGTCGTGGGGATCCTGCGGGAAGGCCCGGCCGAGGCGGTCCTCGACCACCTGCTTGTAGTCGGCGACGACCTTCTCCCAGTCCTTCGCCGTCAGGTCGGTGTCGACGGTGACGCCAAGGCGATCCTTGTGGTCGTCGAGAACCTCCTCGAAGTCGTCGTGGGAGAGGCCGAGCACCACGTTGGAATACATGGTGATGAAGCGTCGGTAGCTGTCGAGCGCGAAGCGGCGATCGCCGGAGAGGGCGGCGAGGCCCTCGACCGTCTCGTCGTTGAGGCCGAGGTTTAGGACGGTGTCCATCATCCCCGGCATCGAGGCGCGGGCGCCAGAGCGGACCGAAACCAGGAGCGGGTTCCTGGGATCGCCGAAGGTCTTGCCGACGACCCCCTCGACCCGGGCGAGGCCGGCGTTCACCTGGGCTTCCAGATCGGCCGGGTAGCTCTGCCCGTTCCGGTAGTAGTGGTTGCAGGCCTCGGTGGTGATGGTGAAGCCCGGCGGCACGGGCAGGCCCAGCGACGACATTTCGGCGAGGTTCGCGCCCTTCCCGCCGAGAAGGTTCTTCATCGAAGCGTCGCCGTCGGCGGAACCGCCGCCGAAGCCGTACACCCACTGAGTCATCAAGCAGCCCCTGAGCCGTGGTTCGTCGCGGCGGACTCGCTCCGGCCGCGGTCTGTGGCCCCGCTTAGCGCGCCGGAGGCGGCAAGGCGAGGCTGAGCGTGTAACAAAACGTGAGCCGCTGTGACGGTTCCCGCGGGTTCAGGCCCGACCTGCGAGGCCCGCAGGCGGCGTGGCCGGTTGGTCGGCGTCGCCAGTCGCGCGCGGAGCCCCCGGAGCCAGCGCCGGCTCGGCCGACAGGAAGGAGCGACCGGGATCCGCGGGCGCCCGACTCCTCAGGAGCTGCACGAACTCGACGAAATCGGCGAGCTGCTCATTATAGAAGGCGGCGCATTCGACCGGACCCATGTGCCCGGCGGCGGGAACCCGCACGAGGCGGCCCTGGGGCAGGGCTCCGGCGATCGCCTCTCCGGCGTGATCCTTCGTCACAAGATCCCGGCCGCCCACGAAGACCAGCGCCGGCACATTGACCAGCGGGAGGCGGTCGGTGGCCGACCATCTGAGCATGGCCAGCGTCCCCCGCGCCTGCACCGAAGGCGAGATCTTCGTCGGCAGCCGCGCAGCGCGATCCAGCTGTTCCCGCGTCGGGCGCGTCCCGAAGGCGGCGAGGCGAGCCGCCAGATGGGTCGCCCCGCCGAGGTAGGCCTGCCAGTTCAGGATCCAGGTCACCGGGGAGATCACTGTCTCGAGCCTGCAGACCGCCTCGACCGCCGGCTGCAGGGCCGTGAACAGCCGCGCGAACGCCATGGTCCTGAGCGGATTGGTGTGGGTGGTGTTCATCAGCGCGATGGCCGCGACCTGGTTGTTGAGAAGCTCGGGGTGACGCGCGCAGAAGGTCTGCACTGTCATCCCGCCGATGCTGTGGCCGACCAGAACCACCGGCCGGTGGGCCGGCAGGCTGTCGATCACCGCGTGGAGGTCCTCGGCGAAACTCTCGATCGAAAAGCCTGCCGGCGGACGGCCCGACCGGCCGGACCCCGGAAGGTCCCAGAACACGAGGCCGAAGCGGCCGCCAAGCTCGCGCCGCGCTTCGGCCCAGATGCGCGAGGAGAGACCCCAGCCGTGCGTGAAGACCAGCAAAGGCCCGTCCTCGGCGCCCTCGTGCTCAACATGCAGGCGGGCCCCATCGGCCCCGTCGATGGCCCGGCTGCGGTCGGAGCGTCGGGACTCCCCCGTCCGTCCTCCGCGGCCGAGCAGAAGCAGGGCGGGCGTGCGTCCGAGGAAGCTGAACGCCAGCAGACCCGCCGCCCACCACAGCCGGCTATCCGAAGGGTCCTCCAGTCCCAGCGCCTCCGCCGCGCGCTCGGCGGCGTACCAGTTCCATAGCAGCCACCCGGCGAAGGCGAGCAGGGCGACGGAGGCGAGCGCAAGAAGGCGCTGCAGCAGGGCGAACAGGATCATGGCGAGGACGTCCGGGAGGGTGGCGCCCCTCAACCGCCGCGCGGCGAAAGCGTTCCTGCCCCGCCGGCTAACCCGGCCTTAACCGCGATGATTCACCACTCGGGTCTCAAGCGTAACGGGGCCGGGTTCCATGTCCGAGTTGAAGACCGACGTCATCCATCGGGGCGACTGCATCGAGGTGCTGCGGTCCCTGCCCGACGCCTCGGTCGACATGGTCTTCGCCGACCCGCCCTATAACCTGCAGCTGGGCGGCGAACTGCTGCGTCCGGACAATTCGCGGGTCGACGCGGTCGACGACGACTGGGACAAGTTCGGCAGCTTCGCCGAGTACGACGCCTTCACCCGCGCCTGGCTGACGGAGTGCCGGCGGGTGCTGAAGCCGGAAGGCTCGATCTGGGTGATCGGCAGCTACCACAACGTCTTCCGCCTCGGCGCGGCGATCCAGGACCTCGGCTTCTGGGTGCTGAACGACATCATCTGGCGCAAGTCGAACCCGATGCCGAACTTCAAGGGCACCCGGTTCACCAACGCCCACGAGACGCTGATCTGGGCCTCGCGCGACGCCAAGGCCCGCTACACTTTCAACTACGAGGCTCTGAAGGCCGGCA
>JANJTI010000075.1 GCA_024711185.1 Brevundimonas sp.
GGGGGGAGGAATGGCGGGTACGGCTGCAGAAATCCTCGAAGCATGGTGGAGGGGGCTAGAGCCCCGCCGCCTCCACCAACCCCGCGAAATCCGCCGGAAGCGGGGCCTCCACCGTCATCCTCCCGCCGTCCGGATGCGGGAAGGCCAGCCTCGCCGCATGCAGCATCAGGCGCGGCGCGGGACGTCCCGCCAGGGTCAGGGCTCCGCCATAGCGGGCGTCGCCGACCAGCGGGCGGCCGATCGAGGCCATGTGCACGCGCAGCTGGTGCATCCGCCCCGTCTTCGGCTCCAGCTCGACCAGGGCCCCCTCCTCCGAGGCCGACAGGGTGCGGTAGCGGCTGAGCGACGGCTGGGCTCCCGGAGCGTCGGGTGCGGCGACGCGCATATAGCTCTCGCGGCCGATCTCCTGCCGGACCAGCGGCGCGTCGATGGTCCCGGAGCGCGGCTCCGGAGCGGCGGCGACCAGCGCCAGATAGGTCTTGTCGAGCCTGCGCGCCTGCAGCGCCTTGCCGAGGAACCCCGCCGCCGGCTTGGTCTTGGCGGCCAGGATGACGCCGGAAGTGTCGCGGTCCAGCCGGTGGACCAGCTCGGGCCGCTTGCCGTTCGAGCGCATGAAGGCCCACAGCAGGTCGTCGAGGGTGTGCGCCCTGATCCGCCCGCCCTGGCTGGACAGGCCGGACGGCTTGTTCAGCGCAAGGATGTGGGCGTCCTCGTGGATCACCCACGACCGGACCGCGGCGATCTGGTCGTCGGAAAGGGAAACGGGCGGCCGGGCTGTCACCGGGCCTGCATACCCGGCGCGCGTCCGCCCGTCAGCCCGTCAGCGCAGCACGCCCTTCTTCGCCATGGCCCAGGCGTACCAGGCCAGGAAGGCGGCGACGGCGGTGATCACCCAGGGCATGTAGCTCATCATCTCCATGCCGGCCGGCAGGGCCGGCGGCGGATCGATGACCTGGCCGTAGACGAGGCTGACCACAGCGCCGAGCAACGAGAGGGCGAAGGCCCACACCGCCAGCTTGTTGCGGATCAGCAGCAGGATCGAGCCGGCCACCGCGCCCCAGACCCCGAGAATCCACGGGCCGTACATCCAGGCCGGCATGGCCATGTAGTAGTCGATCATGGCCTGGTCGAAGCCGGCGGAGCGCATGTAGGCCTCGCCCTGCGTGGTGGTCATGATGAAGTCGTAGCCGCCGAAGCCATTCCAGAGCAGGCTCAGCACGCCGACCACCCACAGGTGCCAGGGCGTGGCGGTCGTCATTCTGGTCGTGTCGGTCATCGTCCCCTCCCAAGGATTCCGATGTGGGCAGGATGCCTCCAAACCGGCGTTACGGCAACGCTCAGTCGCCGCCCGCCCCTTCCGCCTGCAGCTTCGCCCGCAGCGCCGCCCAGCGCTCCAGCCGCTCGCGGATCTTCGCCTCGTGCCCTTCGCCCTTCGGCCGGTAGAAGGTGCGGCGCTCCATTTCGTCGGGGAAGAAGTTCGCGCCCGAAAAACCCTCCGGCGTGTCCGGGTCGTACTGGTAGCCCTTGCCGTAGCCGAGCGATTTCATCAGCTTCGTGGGGGCGTTGCGGATGTTGGCGGGGGGCATGAGCGAGCCCGTCTCGGCCGCCGCCCGCTTCGCCGCCTTGAAGGCCTCGTAGACCCCGACCGACTTGGGCGCGGTGGCGAGGTGGACCACCGCCTGTGCCAGGGCCAGCTCGCCTTCCGGGCTGCCGAGGAAGTCGTACGTATCCTTGGCCGCATTGGCGACGAGGATCGACAGCGGGTCCGCCTCGCCGATGTCCTCGACCGCCATGCGCACGATGCGGCGGGCCAGATACAGCGGGTCCTCGCCGCCGTTCAGCATCCGCGCCAGCCAGTACAGGGCCGCGTCGGGATCAGACCCGCGCACCGATTTATGTAGCGCTGATATGAGGTTGTAGTGCTCTTCTCGACTTTTGTCGTAGGCGGGCGCGCGCTTCTGCAGGAGGCCGGCGAGAGCCTGCACGTCGAGCGGCTCCGCGCTCTCGAGACCGAACAGCACCTCCGACATGGTCAGCAGGTAGCGGCCGTCGCCGTCGGCGAGGGCCAGCAGAGCCTGGCGCGCCTCGGGAGTCAGCGGCAGGGCCCTGCCCTCCTGCGCCTCGGCCCGGATCAACAGTTGAGCGAGCGCGTCGTCATCGAGCCGCTTGAGCACGAAGACCTGCGAGCGCGACAGCAGGGCGCCGTTCAGTTCGAACGACGGGTTCTCGGTCGTGGCCCCGACGAGGGTGACGATCCCCTCCTCCACAAAGGGCAGGAAGCCGTCCTGCTGGGCGCGGTTGAAGCGGTGGATCTCGTCGACGAACAGCAGGGTCGACTGGCCCGCGGCGCGGCGCATGCGGGCGGCCTCGAACGCCTTCTTCAGGTCGGCGACGCCGGAGAAGACGGCCGAGATCTGCTGGAACTGGTAACCGGCCGCCTGGGCCAGCAGGCGGGCGATGGTGGTCTTGCCGGTGCCCGGCGGGCCCCACAGGATCATCGACCCCAGACGCCCGGCCTCGACCATGCGCCGGATCGGCCCGCCCTCGCCCAGCAGGTGATCCTGCCCCACCACCTCGTCGA
>JANJTI010000106.1 GCA_024711185.1 Brevundimonas sp.
GCCGCCGCGAGGCCCCGCCGGCGGCCCGTCCGGCCGCGGCCCAGCCGTCGGCGCCGGCCGCCGCCGTCGCGCCTCCGCACGGCGACGACCGCCCGCAGATCCTCGACATGAAGCCGGGCGCGGCCTGATCCGCTCCGTAAGGTCGCAAGCGAAAGGCCCCGGGAGCGATCCCGGGGCCTTTGTCATTCCGCCGTCGAGCCGCGCGTCTCGCCGACCCGGGCCGCCAGCGCCGCCCCCATGAACTGGTCGAGGTCGCCGTCGAGCACGCCTTGCGTGTCCGACGTCTCCACCTCGGTCCGCAGGTCCTTCACCATCTGGTACGGCTGAAGGACATAGGAGCGGATCTGGTGGCCCCAGCCGATGTCGGTCTTGGCGTCGGCCAGGGCCTGCGCCGCCGCCTCGCGCTTCTGCAGCTCGAGTTCATACAGTCGCGCCCGCAGCATCTTCCACGCCTGCTCGCGGTTCTGGTGCTGCGAGCGGCCGGCCTGACAGGCCACCACCGTATTGGTGGGAACGTGGGTCAGGCGCACGGCCGAGTCGGTCTTGTTGATGTGCTGCCCGCCGGCGCCGGAAGCCCGGTAGGTGTCGGTGCGCACGTCGGCCGGGTTGATGTCGATCTCGATGGCGTCGTCGACCACCGGCGACACCCCGATCGAGGCGAACGAGGTGTGCCGCTTGGCCGCCGCGTCATAGGGGCTGATGCGCACCAGCCGGTGCACCCCCGATTCCGACTTCAGCCAGCCGTAGGCGTTGGGGCCCTTGATCTGGATGGTCGCCGACTTGATGCCGGCCTGTTCGCCGGCTTCCTCCGCTTCGACCTCGACCTCGTAGCCGTGGGCGCGGGCCCAGCGGCTGTACATGCGCAGCAGCATGCCGGCCCAGTCGTTCGACTCGGTGCCGCCGGCGCCGGAGTTGACCTCCAGATAGGCGTCGTTGCCGTCGGCCTCGCCGGACAGCAGCGCCTCCAGCTCGGCCCGGGCGGCGCGTTCCTTGATCGCCTTCAGATCGGCGCGGGCGCCCTCGAGGGCTTCCTCGTCGCCTTCCTCGTCAGCCATCTCGGCCAGCATCACGCCGTCCTCGAGGCCCTGCTCCATCTCGCGGACGGCATTGACCTGGGCCTCGAGCCGCGAGCGGTCGCGGCTGACCGCCTGGGCCTCGTCCGGATTGTCCCACAGGGTCGGATCCTCGACCCGGGCGTTCAGCTCGTCCAGCTTCCTGAGTGCGGCATCCCAGTCAAAGACGCCTCCTGAGCAGAGCGATGCTCTGCTCGATGTCGGCCTTCATGGCCTCGACATCCGGTCTCATCGCAAACTCCTGCGACAACAAAAGGGAACGGCGCGCCGTTCTCGGCGCGCCGTGGTGGGTCCTGTCTAGGGCCTCAGTAGAGTCCGCTCAAGTCCTCCGCCGGCTCCTTCTTCGGCGGCGGAGGGGTCGCCGGCGGGGCCGGAGCCTCGGACGGGCTCTGGCCCGCGGCCGCCTCCTGCTCGCGCCGGATCACGTCGTAGTAGTTCTGGGGCCCGCTGGGCTGCGGGGGCGCGGCCGGACGCTCCTCCTCGCGGCGGCGCTCCGTGCCGGGCCGGAAGGCCTCCTCTATGCCGTTGACGCTTCGGAACACCGCATTGGCCGGGCGAACGAACGGACGGGCCGGCCGCTCCCGCAGCGCCACCTCCATGAAGTCGATGAACACCGGCACCGCCGTGGCCGCGCCCGCCTCACCCGACCCCAGCGACCGGTTGTCGTCGAAGCCGACGAACACCCCGACCACGATGTCCGACGAGAAGCCGACGAACCAGGCCGAGCGGTATTCGTTGGTCGTGCCGGTCTTGCCGGCGACCCATGGACCGAGACCGCGGGCGCGCACCGCGGTGCCCCGCTGCACCACGCCCTCCAGCATGGAGCTGATCTGGTAGGCGGTGATCGGGTCGATAACCTGCTGGCCGCGCGGCTCCAGCCGCGGCGACTCCTGTCCCGTGAACGGCCGGCCGCAGTCGCGGCAGCGCCGCTGGTCGGCCCGGAAGATCGTCTCGCCGTCCCGGTCCTGGACCAGCTCGATGAGGTAGGGATCGATGCGGCGGCCGCCGTTGATGAAGGCCGCGTAGGCCGCCGTCAGATCATAGGGAGTCGTCTCCCCCGCCCCCAGCGACACCGAAAGGTTCGGCTGGAGATTGTCCGAGACCCCCATCCTCTTCGACAGGTCGACGATATTGCGCATGCCCACGGCTTGGGCGAGGCGGACGGTCATGACGTTGCGGGACAGCTCCAGACCCCGGCGCAGCGTCTGCGGACCATAGTACTGCCGGCTGTAGTTCTCCGGGCTCCACCGGGTCCCGCCCGGGCCGCCGGCGAAGCTGATCGGCGCATCCAGCACGATCGAGGCCGGGGTGTAGTCGCCCTCCAGCGCCGTCGCATAGACGAAGGGTTTGAACGCCGATCCCGGCTGCCGCCGGGCCTGGGTGGCCCGGTTGAAGCTGGACAGGGCGTAGGAATAGCCGCCGACCATGGCCAGAACCCGGCCCGAGTAGGGTTCGATCGCCACCAGCGCCCCGTTGACCTGCGGCACCTGTTTCAGCGCGAACTGGCCGTCGCGCGGCTCCACGAAGACGAGGTCGCCCCGGCGCAGCGGACGATTGGCGTTGGCCCAGGCCGCGTCCGCCGCCAGCAGGGATCCGGTGCGGTCGCTGCGCGCCGTCCGGATTCTGACGGTGTTGCCCGAGACGCTCTCGACCGCAGCCGCCTCCCACGCGCGGCGTTCCGGCGGGGTGGTGCGCTTCAGCGCCTCCTCCTGCCAGCCGTCGGCGAAGTCGGTGGTCCCCCACGGGCCGCGCCAGCCGTGTCGGCGGTCGTAATCCTCAAGTCCACGCATCAGCGCATTGCGGGCCGCGGACTGGAGCTGGGGATCGAGCGTGGTCCTCAGATAGTAGCCGCCGCGGTTCACCTCCTCGGCGCCGAACTGCTGGATCGCCCGCCGCCGCGCCTCCTCGACGAAGAAGTCGGCGTCGCGATACTGCGCGCGTCGCGGCGCGTCCTGGGTCACCAGCGGCCGCGCCCGGGCGTCGGCATAGCTGGCCTCGGTCAGGAAGTTGCTTTCGCGCATCTCGCGCAGCACCCAGTTCCGGCGCTCCAGCGCACGCTGCGGGTGGCGCTTCGGGTGATAGTTGTTGGGCCCCTTGGGGAGGGCCGCGAGATAGGCGGCCTCGTCCGGGGTCAACTGGTCCAGCGACTTGCCGAAGTAGTTGAAGGCCGCCGCCGCCACACCGTAGGAGCGGTAACCGAGGAAGATCTCGTTGAGATAGAGCTCGAGGATCTGCTGCTTGGTCAGCGTCGCCTCGAGACGGTTGGCGAGGATGGCCTCCTTC
This sequence comes from Brevundimonas sp., assembly GCA_024711185.1. Lineage (GTDB taxonomy): Bacteria > Pseudomonadota > Alphaproteobacteria > Caulobacterales > Caulobacteraceae > Brevundimonas. Next base: position 3,357 of record JANJTI010000106.1, read on the forward strand.
ACCTTGCGATTGATGCTCGTCTCGCTGGTGAGCAGGACGTTCTTCGCCACCTGCTGGGTGATGGTCG
>JANJTI010000112.1 GCA_024711185.1 Brevundimonas sp.
ACAGATCCTTGATCCCCAGCGGCGCGCCCTCGAGAGGACCGCCCTCCCCTTTCGCCAGCCGGGCGTCGGCGGCGCGGGCCATGTCCAGCGCCTTGTCGGCGGTGGGCAGGACATAGGCGTTCAGGCGCGGATTGGCGGCCTCGATGTTGGCGACGAAGGCGCGGGTGATCTCCTCGGAGGAGAAGTCGCGGGCCTTGAGGCCGTCGACGGCGGCCCTGAGGGTCAGTTTGGTGAGGTCGGACATACTATTCGACCACCTTGGGCACGACGAAGAAGCCGTCCGCGGAGCGCGGCGCGTTGGAGAGGACGTCGGCGACCTTGTTCCCGTCGGTGACGACGTCGTCGCGCAGGCGCAGGGGCTGATGGACGTTGGAGGTCATCGGCTCGACGCCCTCGACGTCGACCTCGTTGAGCTGCTCGATCCACGCGAGGATGCCGTTCAGCTCCTGGGCCAGCGGCTCCAGCCGCTCCTCGGGGGTCTTGATGCGGGCGAGGTGCGCCACCCGGCGCACGGTCGCGACGTCGACGGCCATGCGGCCCTCCAATGCGAAACCTGAGCCGGCGGGATTAGCCGCCCGCCCCCGGATTCACAAGGATTCAGACGGCCCGTGCGCCGTCAACGCGCCGGCATGACGGTGATCGAGGCCGGCGGGGCGGCGTCGGGGCCCGGGGTCCAGGCCACAATCATCCGTCGCTTGCGTCCGCCGATGCGCCCGGTCGCCGGATCCATGACGCTCTCCTCCACCTCCAGATCGAGCCGACCCGGCGTTTCGCTGAGCAGGCGATAGTCGAGGAAGTCGCCGATGCGGAAGACGCGCCAGCCTTCGGCGGGCGACTGGAAGAAGGCGACGTGGGTGTAGAGGCCGTTCATGGCCGGATCCCCGGCCGCCGTGCCGAACAGCTTGATCGAGGCGGCGCCCTGCCGCGTGAGCGGGTCGAGGCGGACGACGCCGGCGGCCCACTGAAGCGCAGGCTCGGCGTTCGGCTCGACGAGGCCGGCGGGACCGTCCGGGGTCAGCGGCGTCGCGGCCTGGGCCCGGGGCGGACGGGTCTCGGCCGGAAGGGCGTGACGGCGGCTCTCGACGCCGGTGTCGCAGGCGGCCAGCAGGACGAAGGCGGCGAGGAACAGGAGCGGATGCTTCATCGAAGGTCCTCCCATCGTCGGTCGACCGGCGCAGCTTGCACCTTGCCAGCGGCGCCCGCCAGCCCTACGGCCCGGGGGTGACCGTGATGACCCTTGAAGACCTCGCCGCCTCGACCCCGCCCGGGACGCCGTGGCTGGGTCTGGACCTGGGGGAGAAGACCATCGGCGTGGCCGCCTCGGACGCCACGCGGATGATCGCCAGCCCGCTGGAGCTGATCCGCAAGACGAAATTCACCCAGGACGCCGAGGCGGTGCTGCGGCTGATGGACGGGCGTCGGGCGAGCGGCCTGGTCATCGGCCTGCCGCTGAACATGGACGGGTCGGAGGGCCCGCGGGCGCAGTCGTGCCGGGCCTTCGCCCGCAACCTGCAACGTCTGCGCGAGGTCCCGGTCGCGTTCCAGGACGAGCGCCTGTCGACCACCGCGGTGGAGCGCTTCCTGATCGACGAGCTGGACCTGACCCGCAAGCGCCGGAGCGGCGTGGTCGACCGTACGGCGGCCGCCTGGATCCTGCAGGGGGCGCTGGACCGCCTGCGGGACGCGGGCGTGCGGTGAGCGGGCTGCTGACCGGCATCGTGCCGGTGTTCGCCATGATCGCGCTGGGCTGGGGCCTGAAGCAGCTGCGCTTCCTCGCCGACGACGGCTGGCGGGCGGTCGAGCGTCTGACCTATTTCGTCTTCTACCCGGCCTTCCTCGTGCCGGCGGTATGGGGCGCCGACTTCAGCGCGGGCACGGCCGGGCCGGTGGCGCTGAGCACCATCGGGGTGTCGCTGCTGGTCATGGGGCTGACCATCGCCCTCAAGCCGGCGCTGCGCCTGCCGGACCCGTCGTTCACCAGCGTCTTCCAGGGCGTGGCGCGCTGGAACGGCTTCGTCTTCCTGCCCGTCGCGACCGCGGTCTTCGGACCCGCCGGGCTGGGGACGGCGGCGGTGGCCTTCGGCGTGCTGGCCCCGGCGCTGAACGTGGTGTGCGTGCTGGCGCTGGCGCGGTGGGGCGCGGGCCAGGGCGGCGGCTGGCGGCTGGCGCTGCGATCGCTGGGGCGCAATCCGATCATCTGGGCCTGCGGGACCGGCGCGGCGCTGAATCTCGGCGGCGTGCCGACCCACCCGCTGCTGGACGGTGTGTTCCGGTTGATGGGCCCGGGAGCGATCGCGCTCGGCCTGATCACGGCCGGCGCGGGGCTGAGCTTCCGCTATGCGGCGGCCCGGCCGGTCACCATCGCCTCGGTGGCGGCGATCAAGCTGCTGGTCCTGCCGGTGGCGATGTTCTGGCTGTGCGGAGCGCTGGGCGGCGACCGGACGGCGCAGGGCGTGGCCCTGCTGGCCGGCGCAGCCCCCGGCGCGGCGGCCAGCTATGTGCTGGCGCGCCAGATGGGCGGGGACGCGCCGCTGGTGGCGGGGGTGGTGGCTTTCACCACGGTGGCCAGCGCCGTGACGATCCCGCTGCTGCTCGGCCTGTTCGGCTACATCTGAGGCGGACGGCTTCCGTTCCGCCGCGGCTCGCCCTATAGCCGGGCTTCGATGAGCCAGCCCGACCTCAGCGAAATCATTCACGAGCGGCTGGCGCCGTTTCCCCGCGACCATTTCCTCTCCGCCGGCGATCTGAACGCCGCCACGGTCCCGCCGCTGCTCGATCTGGCCGAGGCGTTCGTGGACTTCAACCGGCAGGGAGCCAAGGCGCTGGACCTGATGCGCGGGCGGACGGTGGTGAACCTGTTCTTCGAGAACTCCACCCGCACCTCGGCCTCTTTCGAGATCGCGGCCCGCCGGCTGGGCGCGGACGTCACAGGGCTGAGCCCGCGCACCTCCTCCGTGGCCAAGGGCGAGACCCTGATCGACACGGCGGCCACGCTGAACGCCATGAAGCCCGACGTGCTGGTGGTGCGCCACGGGGCCTCGGGCGCGGCGGCCCTGCTGTCGCAGAAGGTCGGCTGCGCCGTGGTCAACGCCGGCGACGGGCGGCACGAGCACCCGACCCAGGCGCTGCTGGACCTGCTCAGCCTGCGCCGCGCCTTCGGCGACGTGGGCGGACTGACGGTGGCCATCTGCGGCGACATCGCCCACAGCCGGGTGGCGCGCTCGAACGTGGCCCTGCTGTCGATGATGGGGGCCCGGGTGCGGCTGATCGGGCCGCCGACGCTGGTCCCCGGCGACGCCGACCGCTGGGGCTGCGAGGTGTTCCACGACATGCGCGAAGGCCTGCAGGGCTGCGACGTGGTGATGATGCTGCGCCTGCAGCTGGAGCGGATGGAGGGCGCTCTGGTGCCCTCGACCCGCGAGTTCTTCCGCTTCTGGGGGCTGGACCGGGAGAAGCTGGCCTGGGCGAAGCCGGGGGCGAAGGTGATGCACCCCGGGCCGATGAACCGGGGCGTCGAGATCGATTCCGACGTGGCGGACGACCTGTCGGTGTCGCTGATCCAGGACCAGGTCGAAATGGGCGTGGCGGCGCGGATGGCGGTGCTGGCGGCCCTCTCGGCGCGGCGCGAGGGAGGCATGGCATGAGCGTGCCCGACGGCAAGGCGCTGGCGATCCTGAACGCGCGGCTGCTCGATCCGGCGACGGACTACGACGGGCCCGGCGCGGTGCTGGTCGAGGCCGGGCGCATCGTCGAGGTCGTGCACGGCGCGGGCGCGGCGGCGCCTGAGGGCGTCGAGGTGGTGGACGCCCAGGGCCTCTGCCTGTCGCCGGGCCTGATCGACATCCGGGTGAAGACCGGCGAGCCGGGAGCGGAACCGAAGGAGACGCTGAAGTCGGCGGCCCTGTCGGCGGCGGCGGGCGGCGTGACCACGATCGTCGTCCAGCCGGACACCGATCCGGCCATCGACGATCCGGCCATGGTCGACTTCATCCAGCGGCGCGGCGCCGCGCTGGGTCTGGTCAATGTGCGGGTGGCCGGATCGGCGACGCGGGCGCTGGACGGCCAGCGCATGGCCGAGATCGGCCTGATGGACGAGGCCGGCGCCTTGTACTTCACCGATGGCGACCGGGTCATCGCCAACAGCCGCACGCTGCAGCGGGTGATGAGCTACGCCGCCGCCTTCAACGCCCTGATCGCCTGCCGGCCAGCGGATCCGTGGCTGAGCGAAGGGGCGGTGGCGACCTCGGGGGAACTGGCCACCCGTCTGGGGCTGGCCTCGGCGCCGGCCATCGCCGAACGCATCCAGCTGGAGCGCGACCTGGCGCTGGTCGAGCAGACCGGCGCGCGCTTCCTCGTCGACCAGCTCTCCACCGAAGGTGCGCTCGAGACTTTGGCGCGGGCGCGGGCGAAGGGGCTGGAGGTCGCCGCCTCGGTGTCGGTGAACCACCTGTGCTTCAACGAGGTGGACATCGGCGACTACCGGACCTTCTACCGGCTGGACCCGCCGCTGCGCGCCGAGAGTGACCGGCGGGCGCTGGTCGAAGCAGTCCGACAAGGCCTGATCGACGTCATCACCTCGGCCCACGCCCCGGCACCGGCCGAGGACAAGCGCCGGCCGTTCGCCGAGGCCGCCCCGGGCGCGGTCGGGCTGGAGACCCTGTTGCCGGCCGCCCTCACCCTGCACCACGCCGAAGGGCTGGACCTGCTGGACGTGCTGCGGCCGCTGACCGAAGGGCCGGCCAGCCTGCTGGGGCTGGACGCCGGACGGCTGGCCGCCGGCACGCCGGCCGATCTCGTGCTGTTCGACCCGGGCGCGCCGGTGGTGATCGACGCAGACGCCCTGCGCTCGAAGTCGAAGAACTCGCCGTTCGACGGCCGGCGCCTGCAGGGCAAGGTGCGGCTGACCGTGGTCGGCGGGCGGGTCGTTCACGACGGCCGCTGAGCGGCGGCCGGGGCTTCGCCGAATCGGTGGATGCTCCCCGCCGCTGGCGAGCGG
>JANJTI010000126.1 GCA_024711185.1 Brevundimonas sp.
GACCGAGTGGAACCAGTTCCGCGCCCTGGACCTCGACCGCGTCAAAATGCTGCTGCGCCAGCCGGTCATGGTCGACCTGCGCAACATCTACCGCCCCGAGGACATGCGGGCGAGGGGCTTCCGCTACAGCTCCATCGGGCGACGCGAGGCCTAACGGGAGAGCGTCCGGATGAGTTCGGGCCGGGCCGACGCGGCGTGGGCGTCCGGCAGCAGCGCGCGTCCGGCTCCGATGACCAGAGTCGCGGTCACGGCGGCGGATATCGCGGCGATGGCGGCGAGGCGGAGACCCTCGGCGAATTCCTGCGGTTCAGGACGCAAATCGTTCCCCCTGACTCGAACGCCCCGCCTATCGAGCATCGGGGAGCCGCGGCTGCAAGTCACGGAACGGTGTGCGCCCGGAAAAAGGCGGCGGCCCGCTAGGGCCGCCGCCTTAACGTCCAGTCGACAGTCTCAGCCGCGGAAGGGCCGGATCAGGATCTCGACCCGCCGGTTCATGGCCTTGCCCTCCGCGGTGGCGTTCGACGCGATCGGCGCGCTTTCGCCGCGGCCGTCCACGAACAGTCGCGCCGGCAAGACGTTGCGATTGACGAGGTACTGGGCCACCGAGGAGGCGCGACGCCGCGAGAGGTCGAGGTTGTAGTCCTCGGCGCCGTCGGAATCTGCGTGGCCGATGATGTCGACGGTCGACTGATCGTAGCGGTTCAGGACCGACGCGACGTCGTCGAGGGTGGCGTAGAAGCGCGGATCGATGCCGGCCTGGTTGGTGGCGAAGCTCACGTCCGCCGGCATGCGCAGGATCAGATTGTCGCCCTGACGCGCGACGCCGACGCCGGTGCCCGACAGCTCGGCCTCCAGCTCACGCTGCTGTCTGTCCATATAGGCCCCGACCGCCGCGCCGCCCAAGGCGCCGACGCCGGCGCCGATGAGGGCGTTCTTGCGGCCTTCCTCGGAGTTCGAGGTGTTGGTGAGGTAGCCGAGCAGGGCCCCGCCGACCGCGCCCGCGATCGCGCCGGTGGCGGTGTTGTTGCGGCGCGGGGTCGAGCTGTAGGGGTCGGTGGTGGTGCAGGCGCCGAGGAGGGCGGCGACGCTGACGCCGGCGACGATGAGTTTGGCGCGCATGGGTGATCCTTTCGGTAGGAGGGGAGCGGGGCTGAAACGCGAGGCTTACGGTCACGGTTCCTGCCTGTACGGAAGCTGAACGCGCGCGCCCGGGCAAACGTTCTCCGCCGCCCCGGCTTTGCCAAGGGCCCGTCGCAGGGCGTATGGAGACCGCCAGCAAGGATCATAAGGCTTTTCCCGTGACCGCCACCCAGACGACCGAAACCGCCGCCTCCGGCCGGAGCATCGAGCCTGTCTCGATGACCCTGTACGACTCGGACTTCCAGGTCTTCTCCGACCAGCTGGGCGCCTCGTTCGAGCGGTATGGCTTCGCGGTGATCGCCGACCACGGGCTGGACCAGTCGGTCATCGACGCCGCCCTCGAGGACGCCAAGGCCTTCTTCGCCCTGCCGGAAGACGTCAAGCGCCGGTATCACCAGCCGGGGACCGGCGGCGCGCGCGGACTGACCCCTTTCGGTGTCGAGGCGGCCAAGGGCGCGACCGCGGTCGACCTCAAGGAGTTCTGGCACGTGGGGCGCGAGCTGCCGGAAGGCCACCCGTACCGCAAGTTCATGCGGGACAACGTATGGCCGAGCGAGGTGCCGGGCTTCCGCGAGCACCTGTACGGCATGTTCACAGCCATGGACGCGCTGGGGCGGAAGATTCTGCGCGCCATCGCGCGGCATCTGCAGGTCGGCGACGACTTCTTTGAGGACAAGGTCGACCTGGGCAACAGCATCCTGCGCATGCTGCACTACCCGCCGGTGCCGGTCGACGCGCCGGGCGTGCGGGCCGGGGCGCATGAGGACATCAACGTCATCACCCTGCTGCTGGGAGCCGAGGAAGCCGGGCTGCAGCTGAAGGACGCGGACGGCGCGTGGCTGGATATCGCGCCGCCTCCGGGCGCCCTGGTGGTCAACATCGGCGACATGCTGCAGCGCCTGACCAACCACGTCCTGCCGTCAACCACGCACCGCGTCGTCAACCCGGCCCCCGAGCGGCGCGGCTTCGCGCGTTACTCGACGCCGTTCTTCCTGCACTTCAACCCGGACTTCGTGATCGAGAGCCTGCCGTCGACGGTGACGCCGGACAATCCCGACCGCTATGCGGGCAAGGCGATCATGGCCGAGGACTTCCTGACGGAACGGCTCAGGGAAATCCGGCTGATCTGAGTGCGATACATTCCGGGCGAGACATACCGGACAATCGCGTGCGGACATCGTCGACACCCTCGACAGGCGGGACATGCCGGCGACGGCCGCCTATTTCGAGATTCGCAACTGGGTGATGTCCCGGCCGATGGCGGCGAAGGCCTCGGACAGGTCTCCGCCGTTGGCCGGCAGGAAGAAGTTGGCCGGCGTCGAGGCGCAGTACTGCATGAGGCTGGCGGCGTCGCCGCCGGCGGCGAGCTGGAAGCCGACGGTGTAGACCACCACGTTGCGGGCCTTCATGCCGTCGCAGAGCGCCCGCCCCTGGGCGAAGGGGCTACCGTTGGTGGAGGCGCAGTTGATCTTGGAGCTGTTGGACCCCGATCCGGAGCCGGCGTCGCGCGAGATGACGCCGTTGCAGTAGGGGGTGTTGAACTCGCCGTCGGTCATGATCACCACGGCCTTCAGCGTCTCGGCGCTGTTGTAGGGCGCGGCCGCGCCCGAAGGCCAGAGCGTGTTGAAGCTGGGCGAGACCATGTACCAGCCCCAGGCCATGCCGATGTGGCCCGCCGTCGAGCCCGCCGCCGAGAAGCCGTCGATCCGGTTCTTCAGCGCGGTCCGGTCGCTGGACAGCGGCTGGACGGTGTCTGACAGGCACGGGTTCGAGCCGCCGGGATAGTTCCGTCCGAGCCGCGCCGTCGAGGGGGCGGCGTCTGTATAGGCCTGGGCCCCGGTCCGCTCGGTGACGCAACTGCTGACCCGGTGGGTCGTCAGGTCGCCGTACATGTTCTCGAAGGCGTAGTAGGTGCAGCCCGCCTGGGCGCACCAGGCCCGGCCGCCGGAGGTGTAGGGCGTGAGGCTGGAGGCGTTGGGGTCGATGGTGAAGGTCGAGGATGTGACGTTGCCGACCAGATAGGTGTCGT
>JANJTI010000132.1 GCA_024711185.1 Brevundimonas sp.
GCCGCCGCGTCGGTGCCGTCGTCGAGTCGGCCGTAGTCGCGCTTGATGCCCAGCGAGGTCATCGTCTGCGGCGACAGGGCGATCCGCTCCTGGAAGGCCTGCTCGAAGAAGGCCGCCAGCCGGGCGTCCTCGCTCTGCGCCGCCGCCTGGTGGGCGGCATGATCGGCATGCCCCGCGTGGGCGTCCTGCGCCAGCGCGGCGGGCGCGACGGCCAGCACCGCGGCGGCGGCGACGGTGGAGACGAGCAGACGACGCATGGGACCCTCCCGGAACGCAGAGGGCGCGACCGTCTCCGCTCCGGCGTCGGGGCGCAAGTCGCGCGTCAGAACTCCCGCCAGCTGTCGCCGGGATCGCGTTCGCCCGGGTCGACGCGCTGCTGGCCCCACGAGACGATCATCAGCAGCTTGTGGCTGCGGATGCGGAACTCGCCGGTCATCGGCACGATGGCCCCCAGGGGCGCGCCGGTGCGCGGCTCGTAGAGGAAGCCCGAGAACTCCGCCACGCCCACCCGGTCCCGCCGGCTGTACACCGACAGCTCGGGAATCGAGACGACGTTGAAGTTCTCGTTGATCGGCACCCGCATGTCCGGCAGGCCGAACACGCGGCGCATCTGCTCCAGCGACAGGGTGCCGGCGCGCACCTCGAGCACGGCGTCGGCGTCGTTCCTGGAGGGCGCCAGGGCGTAGCCGGCCTCCGACAGGGCCGCCCGGATGGCGCTGATGGCGTAGGGCGCCGCCTCGGCGCGGAAGTAGGCGTCGTCGACGAAGACGCGCGACCCGCCGGGGATCGGCAGCGTCAGGCCCTCGACCGCCCGGTCGGCCGCGCGGGCGACCAGCAGCTGCTCTGTCGCGGTCCGGGAAGGATAGGTTTCGGAGGTCGAGGCGCAGGCGGCGAGACCCAGCAGGGCCAGCGGCAGGACGGCGAAACGCTTCAAGTCACCAGCTCCCGGTGTTCGGCATCGAGGCCCACGGCTCGGCCGGGGCGAGGGGCTGGCCTTCCTGCAGCAGCTCGATGGAGATGCCGTCCGGCGAGCGGACGAAGGCCATGCGGCCGTCGCGCGGCGGACGGTTGATGGTCACGCCTCCATCCATCAGCCGCTGGCAGGCGGCGTAGATGTCGTCGACCTTGTAGGCGAGGTGCCCGAAGTTGCGTCCGCCCGTGTAGGCCTCCGGGTCCCAGTTGTACGTCAGCTCCACCTCGGGCGCACGCTCCGCCTCCGAACGGGCGCGATCCTTGGGCGCGGCGAGGAAGACGAGGGTGTAGCGGCCCGTTTCGTTCTCCATTCGCCGGACCTCCTCGAGGCCCAGCAGATCGCGCCAGAAGCGCAGGGAGGCGTCGAGGTCCGCCACGCGGACCATGGTGTGAAGATAGCGCATGGACTCGGCCGGTTTCGAAGGGGGAGGGGCCGCCTTATAGCGGCGCGCGGGCCCGGCGGCGACTCACAGGCGGTTTCCGCCCCCCCCTCGTCATCCGCCGCCTTTCCGGCTACCCACCCGCCTCGACCCGTGGGGAGACCGATGAGCGAAGCGCGGAACCAGTACGCCGACGATCCGAAGCAGGGCTTCATCGCCCTGGTGGCCGACCTCGCCGCGATCAGCGGCCCGGACGGCCTGACCCTGCTGGAGATCCGCGACCGTCTGGACGAGCGCGCCTTCGGCCTGATGATCCTCATCCTCGCCATCCCATGCCTGGTGCCGGCGTTGTACGGCGTGCCCCAGATCGTCGGCATTCCGATCCTGATCCTGGCGGTGCAGATGCTGGCCGGACGGGTGGAGCCCTGGCTGCCCAAGGCGGTCCTGCAGCGGCGGGTCTCGAAAGCGTGGTTGGACCGCATGGCCGACTTCGCCACGAAGCGGATGGGCTGGTTCGAGCGCCTGTCGCGGCCGCGTCTGACCGTCTTCGCAGAGGGCTGGGCGGAACGGGCCGCGGCCTTCTTCATGATCCTGGCCACCCTGACCATCGTCCTGCCCATGACCAACACCGTCCCCTCGGTCGCTCTGACCCTGCTGGCGGTGGGGCTGATCCAGCGCGACGGCCTGTTCGTGGCCGCGGGCGCCGCGGTGGCCACCGGGTGGGCGACGGCTCTGGCGGCTGTCGGAATCGGCTTCTTCGTCGGCGCCGGCTGGGCCGTGTCGCTGATCGCGCGCCTCGGCGGTTGAGCGCAATCGACGCGGCGCTGCGGCCCGGCTATGAACGAGGTCCGATGAGAGGCCTGTATCGACTCCTGACGCGGTGGTGGACCGCCTTCGCCCTGGCGGCGTCCCTCGCCATGCTCGCGGCGGCGCACGCCTTCGAGCGTTTCGGCGGACTGGCCCCGTGCAACCTGTGCCTCAAGCAGCGCGAGGTCTACTGGGGCGCGGCCGCCAACGCCCAGGTCGCCACGGTCTGGCACCTGGTCAGTCGCGGCAGTCGCGGCACGCCGCGCATCGCCGCCTTCCTGCTCGCCGTGACCTTCGCCACGGGCGCGATCACGGCCGTCTTCCACATGGGCGGAGAGCTGGACTGGTGGAGCCTGCCGGCGGCCTGCGCCGGCGGGGGCGATGTCGACCTCGAAAGCCTGACGGCCTTTGCTCTAGGTACCGGGCCGATCGAGCGGCCGGCGATGTGCGACGCCGTGGCGTGGAGTTTCCTCGGCCTCAGCATGGCAGGGTGGAACGCCCTGATCTCGGCCGCATTGGCCGTGTTCAGCCTGCTCGCCGCCAAGAGGCCGAAAGATGCCCGCGCCCCTCGCATCTGAGACATCGAACCGCCGGGTTCCGCTGGCGCGCCCGGGCCGGGGCGCCAGCAGGCGCCGGCGCGACGAGATCCTGCGCGTCGACCACGCCGGCGAGTACGCCGCGGTGCAGATCTATCGGGCCCAGCGCGCCGTCTTCGCCGGGCGACCGGGCAAGGACCGGATTGCGGCGGACATGGCCGGGATGCGGGCGCAGGAGCAGGTGCATCTGGACCGCTTCAACGCCCTGCTGGCCGCCGAGAAGGTCCGCCCGACGGCGATGACGCCGGTCTGGCGGCTGGCGGCGCTGGGGCTGGGGGCCGGCACGGCCCTGCTGGGCGAAAAGGCGGCGCATGCCTGCACCGAGGCGGTGGAGAGCGTCATCGAGGAGCACTACGCCGACCAGATCGCCGAGATCCGCGCGCAGGATCCGGAGCTGGCGGCGGAGCTGACCCGGTTCCGCGACGAGGAGCTGGCCCATCACGACCACGCCGTCGCCCATGGCAGCCGGGAGGCTCCGGGCTATCGTCTGCTCAGCGCGATGATCAGGGCCGGCTGTCGCGCCGCCATCAAGGTGTCCGAGCGGGTCTGAGCGTCACGCCGCCCGCTTCCGGCGGGCCGGCCGGGGCTCGGCCGCGGGCCTCGCCTCGAACAGTTCGGCCAGCTTCTCGATCATCACGCCGCCCAGCTGCTCGACGTCCACGATGGTGACCGCACGGCGGTACCAGCGGGTCACATCGTGGCCTATGCCGATGGCGATCAGTTCGACCGGGGACCGCGTCTCGATCTGCTCGATGACCTGCCGCAGGTGCCTGTCGAGATAGAGCGCCGCGTTTGCTGACTGGGTTGAATCGTCGACCGGAGAGCCGTCGGAGATGACCATCAGGATCTGGCGCGCCTCGGGCCGGGCCAGCAGGCGCTCGTGCGCCCACAGCAGCGCCTCGCCGTCGATGTTCTCCTTGAGCAGACCCTCGCGCATCATCAGGCCGAGGTTCTTCTTCGCCCGCCGCCACGGCGCGTCGGCGGCCTTGTAGATGATGTGACGGAGGTCGTTCAGGCGCCCCGGACCCGCCGGCTTGCCGGCGCTGATCCACGCCTCCCGACTTTGGCCGCCCTTCCACGCCCGGGTGGTGAAGCCGAGGATCTCGACCTTGACCCCGCAGCGCTCCAGCGTCCGCGCGAGGATGTCGGCGCAGACGGCCGCGACCATGATCGGCCGACCCCGCATGGAGCCCGAATTGTCGAGCAGCAGGGTGACCACGGTGTCGCGGAACGGGCTCTCGCTCTCGGCCTTGAAGCTGAGCGGGCTGGTCGGGTCGACGACGATGCGGGTCAGGCGGGCGGTGTCCAGCACCCCCTCCTCGAGGTCGAAATGCCAGCTGCGGTTCTGCTGGGCCATCAGGCGGCGCTGCAGCTTGTTGGCCAGCCGCGCCACCACCGAGCTGAGAGCTGTCAGCTGCTGGTCGAGCAGGGCGCGCAGCCGCTCAAGTTCGCTCGGATCGCACAGCTCGGCGGCGTCGATGGTCTCGTCGAAGGCCGGGGTGAACACCCGGTAGGCGTCGATGGCGCGGCCATCGTCGGCGGTCTGCTGGCGGTTGGGCAGCGCGCCTTCGTCGAGGTCCGGCCCCTCGTCCGTGGCGTCGCCCTGCGGTTCGGCGGGCGCCCCGTCAGGCCGGCTGTCACGCTCTTCGCCGGCGGTCTGGTCCTCGGTGGAGCCGTCCATCGACTGCCCCTCGCCGCCGCCGGTCTCGTCCTCCTCCTCGTCCTGCTCGTCGGCCGCGTCGGGCGACTGTTCCTCGGGCCTGTCCTCGCCCTCGTCCTCGGACGCGTCGTCGCCCTGGCCGTCGCCAGGGTCGAGATCGAGCGCGCGCAGCACGGCCTTGAGCCGCCCGGCGAAGGCGGCCTGGTCGTCCGCCGCCTCGGCGAGGGCGTCGAACTGGGCGCCGGCCTTTTTCTCCAGCTCGGGCCGCACGAGGTCGAGCAGGGCGCCGGCGCCGTCAGGGGCGCGCTGGCCGGTCAGCCGCTCCCGCGCCAGCAGGGCCACGGCCTCGGCCAGCGGCACGCGCTCGGCCTCTGTGGCGCGCAGGGCGCCGGTCTTCTCCAGCCGGGTCAGCAGGGCGGCGTTCATGTTGGCCCGCACGCCGGCCAGGGCGCGGGAGCCGACCGCCTCGACCCGCGCCTGCTCCACGGCCTCGAACACCTCGGCGGCCTGCCGGTCGGCGGGACGAAGACGGGCGTTCAGGCCCTCGTCATGATTGGCCAGGCGCAGCGCCAGCCGGTCCGCCTGGCCGCGCAGGGCAGCGCTCTCCGGGCCGGCGGGATCGCGCGGCGGGTGCGGCAGCGTCAGCACCCCGTCGGCCAGCTTCGGCCCGTCGGATCCGAAGGCGACCTCCAGCTCCGACTGCTCGGCGAGGGCCCGCGCCGCATGGGCAAGGGCGCGCTTGAACAGTTCGGCGGGGGTTTCGGCGGCCATGGCCTGCAGTTAGCGCTTCACGGGGCCGGGTTGAAGGGCAGGGGCGGATCGTTCGCCCCACGCCCGCTCTCAGGCCGCGTTGGCGGCCTTCGCCTCAGCGGCCTGTTTCGCCTGGTGGGCGCGCACGCCGGCGGCGATCAGCTCGGCGGCCTCGCCGGCGTCGCCCCAGCCCTTGACCTTGACCGACTTGCCCTTCTCCAGGTCCTTGTAGCGGGTGAAGAAGTGCTCGATCTGCTCCACCAGGATGGCGGGCAGCTGCCGGTAGCTGGCGATGTCGGTGTAGTAGGGATTCAGCTTGTCGACCGGCACGGCGAGGATCTTCTCGTCGCCGCCCGCCTCGTCTTCCATCTTCAACACCCCGATCGGGCGCGAGCGGATGATGCAGCCCGGCACCACCGGCGTCGGGTTGAGCACGATCACGTCGCAGGGATCGCCGTCGTCGGAGAGGGTGTGCGGCACGAAGCCGTAGTTGCCCGGATAGTACATCGCGGTGTGCAGGAAGCGATCGACGAACAGGGCGCCCGAGGCCTTGTCCATCTCATACTTCACCGGCAGGCCCCCTTGCGGGATCTCGATGACCACATTGACGTCCCAGGGCGGGTTCGGGCCGACGGGGATGGCGTCGAGGTTCATGACGGGCTCGTCTGTTGTGCAGCTGCGAACGGGGAGGCGGGCGTGATAGGCGGGCGGGACGGCGGAAGCAAGGCGCGGCTTCCGGGGAAAGTCGCTTGAGCGCCGGCCGGTTGCGCGTCAGCATCGCGCGGCCGCATGTGGAGCGCCGATGACCGCCTTCGACTACGCCGCCCTCATCCTGTTCCTCGTCTGCTGGCTGGGCTACGGCCCGCTGCTCCGTCTGCTGGCGATGCGCAGCGGAACGCTGAACGAGGACATGATGGTGGTGCGGCGGGCGTGGATGAGCGCCATGGTCCACCGCGAGGTTCGCATCGTCGACAGCCAGCTGATGGGCCACACCATCAACTCCGGCGGCTTCTTCGCCTCCACCAACCTGCTGCTCATCGCGGCCGTGGCCGGCATCCTGTTCGGCGGGGAGCAGGCCTTGCGCGGGGTGGCCGAGGTGGGGCCGGACGAGGTGTCGAGCCGGCTGCTGGAGGCCAAGCTGGCCCTGGTGCTGGTCTGTCTGGCGCGCGGCCTGCTCGACTTCATCTGGTCGATCCGCCAGCTGAACTACGCCCTGGCCCTGATCGGCGCGGCCCCCGAACTGCACACCGAGGCCGACCGGCGGGGTCTGGGCGAGGCCGCCGGGGCGCTGCTCAATCCGGCGCTGAGCGCCTTCAGCCAGGGCGTGCGCGGCTACTATTTCGCCCTCGCCGCCGCGGCGTGGCTGTTCGGTCCGCTCTGGCTGGCGCTGGGCGTGGTCGCGGTCTTCTGCCTGCTGGTCTGGCGACAGGCGGCGTCGCCCGCGGCCCGCGCCATCCGCAGCGCGCGGCGGCTGCTGGAGCCCTGACCTCGGGGAACGGTCACGTCTGTTCGCACACGCGCAGGCGGCGCGGTCGATTTTGCCGCTGTAACCGATTACGCCGCCCGTTTGCGGCTGAAGCTTGTCGTTACATCGTGTGAACGCAGGTGCGAAATGGCCGCTTGACGATTTGTGCGCTGCACACTAGCTTTCCTCTGACGCCGCGAGGCGTCGTGCCCTTCCTGGGCGTTTCCTCCCTATAGACTTTCATGCCGCGCCCCCGGGCGCGGCTTTTTTCTCGGCTCAGGCGGTCGGCGCCAGCAGCCGGGCGATCACCCGCGCCACGCCCTTCTCGGTCCGGCCCCAGCCCGGCCCGGGCCGCCGGCGGGCCTCGTCCCAGTAGAGGGCCCGGTTCAGTTCGACCTGAACGGCGTGAAAGCCCTCGTCCGGCCGTCCCCACCGCTGGGTCGTCCAGCCGCCGGCGTACGGGCGGTTCAGGGCCACGCGCCAGCCGAGCGCCTCGAACTCGGTCCGGAGCCGTCGTGTCAGTTCGGCTCCGCAGGCTGCGCCGTGCCGGTCTCCCAGCACCACGTCGGGACCGCGGGCGCCGCCGACGGCGGCCGCGGCGCGCGCCGGCATGGAATGCCAGTCGACCAGCACCGCCTCGCCGCACCGGGAACGGGCGGCGATCATCTCGGCGGCGAGCGCGGCGTGGTACGGGGCGTGGACCCGCGCCAGCCGCGCCTCGACCTCGGCGCGGGCCAGCCGACGACGGTAGAGCGGCCGCCCGTCGCCGGTCAGCCGGGGCACGACGCCGTAGCCGGCGGCTGCGCGCGGAGAGGCGGGGGCGTCGATCCCTTCGACCAGGGCTGGATCCAAGTCTCCCGGCGCGCGGTTGAGGTCGACCCAGGCCCGGGCGATCCGCCCCAGCACCAGCACCGCGCCGTGAACGACGCCGGGCGCGATCAGCCGGTCGACGAGAGCGTCCTCGGCGCTGCGCAGGCTGGCCTCGGGCAGGCCCGGATCGGCGCCGAAGTCGGCCGGATAGACGACACCCGAGTGCGGCGAGGCGAAGACGAAGCGGCCCGCGGCCTCGGGGCGCAGCACCTCGACGGCGTCCGCGTCGCCTCCGGCCTCGTCCTCGCGCACATGCATGCGCCACGCATAGCCTGTTTCGCCGCTTGATCCACAGCCGGCGCGGCCCTCCCGGTTCGCCGGAGCGGTGTTTTTCATCGCGGGTTTACCGCTCCGGGCCTAGCCTCGCGGATCTGAAGATCGGGGCGGACGAACAACCCAATGGCGCGCATCCTTCTGGCCGAAGACGATCACTCGCTTCGCGGCTTCCTGACCCGCGCCCTGGAGCGGGCCGGACACTCGGTGGTCGACTGCGAAAACGGCGACGACGCGATCGACGCGCTCGACCAGGGTCCGTGGGACCTGCTGCTGACCGACATCGTCATGCCCGGGGCCGACGGCATCGAGGTCGCCCGCATCGCCGCCGCGCGTCAGCCCGGCATCCGCATCATGTTCATCACCGGCTTCGCCGCCGTGGCCCTGTCCGCGGCCCAGGCCAGCCCCCAGGCCAAGGTGCTGTCCAAACCGGTGCACCTGCGCGACCTCGTCGGCGAGGTCGAGCGGATGGTGGCGGCCTGATAATCCCGGGCCCGGCCGCTCGCACCCGCGCCGCATGCTGCCTGGGCGCGGACCCCGCGAGGCGCCCGGCCGCGCCGGGTCGACAAGGCGCAGCCTTGTGGCCGCAGCCCGCCAATATGGCTCTTGCGGTCGGCGTCCGGGCCGGGTTATAGACCGCGCCTTCCCGCCCCCGGGCATCCCGAGGGCCGTCACGGCGGACGCGTAGCTCAGCGGGAGAGCACTACGTTGACATCGTAGGGGTCACAGGTTCAATCCCTGTCGCGTCCACCATTCTTTTCAATGCGTTCGTTAGCCCCCAGCGCTCCTCGTCCACGAGGCCATGGGGGGCTCGTGGGACGCCGAAGCCGCCCGATCGGGAGGTCCGCGTCCCGGGCCGGCCGGGAGGCGCGTCGTGTCCCTGCCTGCCCGCCGCGCGCGGCCTCGCGACTGGTTCCGCCTCGGGAGGGGCTTTCCCGGGTTGGGGCGGCAAGCGCCGGGCGGCGGCTGGACGCCGGTTCGCCCGCGGCGCCGGCGGCGTAGCCTAGAAGGCGCTCTCGCCGGTGATCGCCCGGCCGAGGATCAGGGCGTGGACGTCGTGGGCGCCCTCGTAGGTGTTCACCGTCTCGAGGTTCATGGCGTGGCGCATGACGTGCATCTCGCCGGTGATGCCGGCGCCGCCGTGCATGTCGCGCGCCTCGCGGGCGATGGCCAGGGCCTTGCCGCAATTGTTGCGCTTCATCATCGAGATGGCCTCCGGCACCCAGGCGCCCGTGTCGAGCAGCCGGCCCAGCGCAAGGGCGCCCTCCAGCCCGAGGAAGATCTCGGTCTGCATGTCGGCCAGCTTCTTCTGCACCAGCTGGCGCGCCGACAGCGGCCGGCCGAACAGCATGCGTTCGGCGACATAGTCGCGGGTGGCGTGGAAGCAGAATTCGGCCGCGCCCATGGCCCCCCAGGCGATGCCGTAGCGCGCCTTGTTGAGGCAGGAGAACGGCCCGCGCAGGCCCTTCACGCCCGGCAGCAGGTTCTCTTCCGGCACGAGGACGTCGTTGAGGCCGATGTCGCCGGTGATCGAGGCGCGCAGGCTCAGCTTGTCGCCGATCTTGTCGGTGGTGAAGCCCTCCATGCCGCGCTCGACGATGAAGCCGCGGATGACGTCGTCCAGCCTGGCCCAGACCACGGCCAGGTCGCTGATCGGGCTGTTGGTGATCCAGTACTTGGCGCCGTTGAGGCGGTAGCCGCCCTCGACCTTCTCGGCCTTCGTCTTCATCGCGGCGGGGTCCGAGCCGCCGTCGGCCTCGGTCAGCCCGAAACAGCCGATCAGCTCGCCGGCGGCCATCCTCGGCAGGAAGCGCATCTTCTGCTCCTCGGAGCCGAAGGCGTAGATCGGGTACATGGCCAGCGACGACTGCACCGACATGGCCGAGCGGTAGCCCGAGTCGACCGCCTCGATCTCGCGGGCGATCAGGCCGTAGGCGACGTGGCTGGCCGAGGAGCCGCCGTACTGTTCGGGCAGCATGGCGCCGAGGAAGCCCATCTCCCCCATCTCCGTCATGATCGAGCGGTCGAAGGTCTCGTCGCGGAAGGCGGGAACGATGCGCGGCAGAAGCTGCTCGCGGGCGTAGGATCGCGCCGCGTCGCGAATCATCCGCTCGTCGTCGGTCAGACGGCCGTCGAGATCCAGCGGGTCGTCCCAGCGGAAGGTCCTGGAGGGAGAAGCGGAGCCGTCGGCCATGGGATTGTCTTCCTGAGCGATTTCGGGGCGCCTGCGCCGACCTCACGTCGCCGTGACGCCCACCCCCTGTTCTGCGGCGCGGTTTAGGCCAGAATGGCGTCCGCGGGTAGAGGGAGCGCCCGCGACACGCCGGACCGTCCTCATGATCCAGACCTTCAACCGCCTGTTCGTCGACCACCCGCGGGAGGTCGAGGAGAGCTACCTCGAGCATATGGCGGCCTCGTCGCGGTTCGGCCTGCGCCTGCTGAAGCTGGCCGGCTGCGCCTTCGCGCATGCGGTGGTCCCTGGCGTGCACAAGGCGACGGTGTCGAGCTCGATCTGCTGCATGGCCGACGAACTGGGCGGCCGGGCCCGCGAAGCCCGCGAGTGCCGGATGCGCGACGCCGGGGTCTGGGACGTGGGGCTCTGAGCTTCACCCGCCCCGCCACAGCGGGTAAGCACCCGGGATGACCCAAGGCCCCCTCTCCGGCGTCCGCGTTCTCGACCTCAGTCGCGTGCTGGCCGGGCCGTGGGCGACCCAGACGCTGGCCGATCTCGGGGCGGAGGTGATCAAGATCGAGCGCCCGGGCCTCGGCGACGACACCCGCCACTGGGGCCCGCCCTTCACGACGAAGGCTGACGGCTCGAAGGGCGACGCCGCCTACTTCCTGTGCGCCAACCGCAACAAGCGCTCGATCACCGTCGACATGACCCAGCCCGAGGGCCAGCGCATCCTGCGCGCGCTGGCGGCCGAATGCGACGTCGTCGTCGAGAACTTCAAGCTCGGCGGGCTGAAGAAGTACGGCCTCGACTACGCCGCGCTGAAGGAGATCAATCCGCGCCTCGTGTATTGCTCGATCACCGGTTTCGGCCAGGACGGACCCTACGCGCCGCGCGCCGGTTACGACTTCCTGATCCAGGGCCTGGGCGGGCTGATGAGTCTCACC
>JANJTI010000212.1 GCA_024711185.1 Brevundimonas sp.
GTGAGCAGCAGCGGGTGGATGTCGCGCGCCAGCGCCTCGCGCTGCGCGCGCGTCAGATAGACGTCGTAGATCGAGATCTGGGCCGCGCCGAAGCGGGCGGCCGCGGCGCGGGCGAGCGTGGTCTTGCCGCAACCCTGCGCGCCGACGATCCCGATCAGGGGCGGGCGATGGTTCGGTCCGTCGGCGATCAGCCGGCCGACGAGGTCGACCAGTTCGGGACGGGCCCGGCTCAGTGCTGGCTTTCCGGCAGGCGGACGATCAGGCCGTCGAGGTCGTCCGAGACGCGGATCTGGCAGGACAGGCGGCTGTTCGGCTGCACATTCTCGGCGAAATCCAGCATCGACTCCTCCATCGCCGAGGCGCGGCCGGTCTCGGCCTGGAAGGCCTCGTCGACGTAGACGTGGCAGGTGGCGCAGGCGCAGGCCCCGCCGCAGTCGGCGTCGATGCCCGGCACATTGTTGCGGATCGCCCCCTCCATGACGGACAGGCCGTTCTTCACCTCGACGGTGTGCTCGGTTCCGTCGTGCTCGATATAGGTGATCTTCGCCACGTCAGGCCGGCTGCTTCTTGCGCGACGGCGAGACCATCAGCTTCTTGGTCTCGGCGATGGCCTTGGCCGGGTTCAGCCCCTTCGGACACACCTGGGCGCAGTTCATGATGGTGTGGCAGCGGTAGAGCTTGAACGGGTCCTCGAGGTCGTCGAGGCGCTTGTCGGTGGCGTCGTCGCGGCTGTCGGCGATCCAGCGGTAGGACTGCAGCAGGGCGGCCGGGCCGAGGTAGTCGGTCTGGTTCCACCAGTAGCTGGGGCAGCTGGTCGAGCAGCAGGCGCACAGGATGCATTCGTAGAGGCCGTCCAGCTTCGCCCGCTCCTCCGGGGTCTGCAGCCGTTCCTTCTCGGGGTCCGGCTCGTCCGACTGCAGGTAGGGCTGGATGGAGTCGTACTGGGCGTAGAACAGGCTCAGGTCCGTCACCAGGTCCTTCACCACCGGCTGGTGCGGCAGCGGGGCGATGGCGATGGTCGAGGACTGGCACTCCTCCCAGCCCTTGGTGCAGGCCAGCGCATTGCGCCCGTCGATGTTCATCGAGCAGGAACCGCAGATGCCCTCGCGGCAGGAGCGCCGGAAGGTCAGGGTCGGGTCGATCTCGTTCTTGATGTGGATCAGGGCATCCAGCAGCATCGGGCCGTGGTCGTCGGCCGAGACCTCGTAGACGTCCCAGCGCGGGTCGGCGTCGACCTCGGGGTCGTAGCGGTAGACCTTGTAGGTCTTGACGTTCTTCGCGCCCGGCGGGGCCTTGTGAACCTTGCCGGCCGTGGGCTTCGAGCCTTTGGGGAGGGTGAGCTGAACCATCCTAGAGCGGACCTCGGGAATCCTGGCCGGTGACGCCGTACCAGTCGATCTTGCGGGTGAAGTACATGACGGCGGCGATGGCCGCGAAGCTGGCCAGGGCGCCGACCAGCAGGGCGTAGTCCTCGAGCCGCATCAGCACGTAGATGAGGCCGTAGAGGAAGGTGAAGGCGGCGAGGGCGCGCAGGCCTTGGGCGCGGCTTTCAAAGGTCCAGCCGGCGTAGGCCGAGATCAGGCCCACGGTGGCGGCCGCCGCGATGGCGAAGGCCAGGTCGAACCCGGTGTGTTCGGCGATCGACAACAGCAGCATGTAGAAGATCACCTGCGCCAGGCCGATCAGGATGTACTGGGCGGGGTGCACGCGCCGGCCGGTGGTCGTCTCGAACAGGAAGTAGGCGAGGAACACCAGGCCGATGAACATCGGCGCGTACTTCAGCGAACGGCTGACCGACTGGTAGGGATTGGCCGGCTCGACGAAGGTCACGCCCAGTTCGGTGGCCCCGAGCGCGGCGAGGCTGCCTGCCTCGACCGGTACGCCGCGGGCTACGAAGGGCACCGTCCAGCGCGCGGCGAAGCCGCCCTCGCCGGCCCCGGCGGCCGCGCCCTGCTGGCCGGGCAGGAAGCCGCCATTGTAGGACGGGTGCGCCCAGTCGCCCCGGATCGCAGCCTCGGTCGTGCCGGCGAAGGCCAGCACCGCGACCCGCTGGGCGCCCGAGAAGGTCGCCGATCCCGTCGCCTCCAGCGTGGGCCCCGCCCGGTCGGCGGCGGTCAACGGCGTGCCGAACAGCCTGAGGCCGCGCGGGGCCGCGGTGACGACGCGTGCGTCCTCGAACGGCGCGAGCTCGGTCCGGGGCTCGACCAGTGACGGGGTGAGGGCGACCGGCTGGCGTCCGCCGACGGCCAGGCCGATGTCGGAACGGGCGCCGCGGGGGTCGGAGGCGCCGACGACGATCTCCGCCCGACTCCAGTCGAGCACGGCCCCGGCGGGGGCGTCGGCCCCGGCGCGGCCCATGTCGAAGGTCGCGGCGTAGCGCACCTCGGCCTCGTAGACAGGCACCCGGAACAGGGACCGGCGGCGGACGTCGGAATCGCTGGCCACCTCGACCCGGCCGCGCGCCGGGAAGATGTGCCAGACGCCGGACTCGACGCTGCTAGCCGCGGCCGGCGCCGCAAAGGTCGTGCGGCCCTCGGGCCCCACCGGCGCGGTTGGCGACACGGTCCGGCTGTAGGGGACGGCGATCACCGGCCCGAGGAAGGTCTGGGGGCCGCCCATTAGCCCGCCGACCTCGGCCGCGACGGTCTCGGCGCGATGGGTGCGATCCAGCAGCAGCGCGAAGACGAACAGGGCCGGAATGCTCATCAGGAAGGCGAGGGCGCAGACCAGCAGCAGCTTGAGACCGAGCGAACGGCGCGGCGGCGTGGGCAGGCGGGGTCCGGCGTCGGTCATGCCGGGCGCCTCTCCAGGTCGTCGGGCAGGGCGTGGGCCGCGGCCATCCAGGGCAGTCGGCTGCGCACCCAGATCTGCTCCTGCGGAGCTGCGGCCTGCGGATCGTCGAGGCTTGCCGTGGTGAGGTCGATGCGATCGCCGTAGGCGGCGTCCCTGAAGGTGATCTGCGTCCCGCAGCGACCGCAGAAGGTGCGCACCGCGTGTTCCGACGAGGCGTAGCTCACCGGCTCTCCGGTCAGGCGCAGGGCGCTTTCACGGACGGTGAACCAGGCCACGGCCGGCGCCCCGGTGGTCTTGCGGCACAGCTCGCAATGGCAGAGGGCGCGCTCGAACGGCGCGTCGGCCGTTTCGTAGCGCACGCTTCCGCAATGGCAGCCGCCGCTGAGCACGTCAGTACACCCGCGCCTTGGGCTCGATGTACGAGACCTCGTCGGACATGGTGTAGTTATGCACCGGGCGGTAGTCGATCTTCACCGTCTCGCCCGGGATCTTCCAGGCCAGGGTGTGCTTCATCCAGTTCACGTCGTCGCGATCCGGGTAGTCCTCGCGGGCGTGGGCGCCGCGCGACTCGGTGCGGTTCAGGGCCCCCTCGATCGTCACCATCGCCTGGGCGATCAGGTTGTCGTACTCGAGCGTCTCGACCAGGTCGGTGTTCCAGATCAGGCCGCGGTCGGTGGTCTTGATGTCGGCGCCGGCGGCGTCGATGGCGCGCAGCTTCTGGACGCCTTCCTCCAGCGTCTTGCCGGTGCGGAACACGGCCGCATCCGACTGCATGGCGCGCTGCATCTCGACGCGCAGCTTCGCGGTCGGGGTGGAGCCGTTGGCGTGGCGGAAGCGGTCGAGGCGGGCGATGTGGGCGTCGGTGGCCGAGGCAGGGGCGTCCGGCACAGCCGAGGCCTTGTCGACGATCTCGCCGGTGCGCAGGCCGGCGGCGCGGCCGAACACCACCAGGTCCGTCAGCGAATTGGAGCCCAGCCGGTTGGCGCCGTGCACCGAGACGCACGCCGCCTCGCCCACGGACATCAGGCCCGGGACCACGGCGTCGGGATTGCCGTCGCGCAGGGTCAGAACCTCGCCGTGATAGTTCGTGGGGATGCC
>JANJTI010000294.1 GCA_024711185.1 Brevundimonas sp.
GCCGTCCGCCCGGCCGGGGTGGCGAAGTCGGACCCGAAGAAGGTCACGGTGCTGGGCGCCGGCATGATGGGCGCCGGCATCGCCTATGTGCAGGCCATGGCCGGCATCGAGACCATCCTGATCGACCGCGACCAGGCCGCCGCCGACAAGGGCAAGGCCCACGTCGAGGAGCTGCTGAAGAAGCGCCTGTCGCGCGGCCAGCTGACCCAGGAGAAGTTCGACGCCCTGCTGGCCTCGGTCACGGCGACCACCGACTACGACCTGATCAAGGGTTCCGACCTGGTCATCGAGGCGGTGTTCGAGAATCGCGAAATCAAGGCGGATGTGACCAGGCGGGCCGAGGCCCAGCTGGCGGCCGACGCCGTGTTCGGCTCCAACACCTCGACCCTGCCGATCACCGGCCTGGCGGAAGCCTCCGTGCGGCCCGAGAACTTCATCGGCATCCATTTCTTCTCGCCGGTCGACAAGATGATGCTGGTCGAGATCATCATGGGCGAGAAGACAGGCCAGGAGGCGCTGGCGAAGTCGCTCGACTACGTCATGAAGATCAGGAAGACGCCGATCGTCGTGCAGGACGGCCGCGGCTTCTACACCTCGCGCTGCTTCGGCACCTATGTCGCGGAAGGGCTGGCCATGCTGGAGGAGGGCTACGCCCCCGCCCTGATCGACAACATCGGCCGCATGACCGGCATGCCGCGCGGCCCGCTGGAGATGCACGACGACGTGGCGCTGGACCTCAGCGTCAAGATCGCGAGGCAGACGAAGGAAGATCTCGGCGACGCGTATCTGCCGCTGCCGGGCTGGAAGATCGTCCAGACCATGGTCGAGGACCTCGGCCGCTACGGCCGCAAGAACGGCAAGGGCTTCTACGACTACGACCAGAAGCCCAAGAAGCTGTGGTCCGGCCTGTCGGACCTCGCGCCGGTGACGATCAACGATTCCACGCCGGAGCTGGTCGAGGACCAGAAGCGCCGCCTGCTCTACCGCCAGGCGGTCGAGGTGGCCCGCTGCTGGGAAGAGGGTGTCATCGACGACCCGCGCGAGGCCGACGTCGGCGCCATCCTCGCCTGGGGCTTCGCCCCCTGGACCGGCGGACCGATCACCATGATCGACCAGATCGGGCTGAAGGCCTTCGTCGAACAGGCGGACAAATACGCTGCGAAGTACGGCGACCGCTTCGCGCCGCCCAGGCTGCTGCGCGACATGGCCGCCAGCGGCGAGACCTTCTACGGCAAGTTCGCCGGCCGGAAGGCGGCGGCCTGAGGCTGACGGAGACGGGTCAGAGGTTCACCACCTCGAACCCGTCCTCGGCCTGCAGCCGTTCGGCCAGCACGGCCCGGTGGCAGCCGGCGTGGTCGGCCTCGAAGCACAGAAGGGCGGTCGGCCGGTCCTTCGCGATCTCGTGCAGCCGCTCGAAGGCCAGCTGCGACGGCGGCTCCTGCATGTGGTCGGCGAAGATCTCCCGCATCTCGCCGATGCGGCCGGCCCGCGCCGCGTCCCGCCCCGCCTTGGGCGTGCCGAGGTCGCGCAGGTGGACGTATTCGATGCCGGCCTCGGCGAGGCTGGAGCCCAGCACCGTCTTGGAGAAGCCCGCCCGCCGCGACGCCGCCACCGCCCGCACATCGGCCAGCACCTTGACCCCCGCCGCCGTCAGCCGGTCGATCACCGCCGCCTGCGGTTCCCCTTCGTAGCCGATGGTGAACAGTCTCATGCCGGTCCCATGCCCGGCACGGCTCCGGCCTCGATGGCCACGTCGACGCAGTCCTGACGCTCGGCCGCGAAGCGCTCGGGCTCCTCCGCCCGCACCCGTTCGCGCGCCTGCTTCAGCAGGCGGATGACGCCCTCGTCCTCGGGGGCGCCCGCCTCCTCTGCCTTGCGGTCCCACCAGTCACGGATGAACCAGGTCGGCCCGGCCACGTGATCGCCTCCCGCCGCCACCTCCTCGATGAACAGCTCCATGTGGGCGCGACAGGTCTGCGCCTGCTCCAGCGTCGGCGGATCGCCGGCGAACAATAGAAGCATGGGAAGGATCATCGGCGGCTCCTGCGGATCCCCGAACTTGACGCAGCCCCCGGGATATTGCGAGTCCGGAGCCCGCCAGTCTCAGGAACCGTCAGATGCGCCGCACCCTCTTCCTCGCCCTCCTCCTCGCCGGGGCGGCCACCACCGCCGAGGCCCAGAACCTCGTGATCCGCGGCGGGCCGATCTACACCGGCGTCGACGCCGCCCCGACCGCCGAGGTGGTGCAGGTGCGCGACGGCCGCATCTCGTACGTCGGGGCCGCCGCCGGCGCGCCGGACGTCGCCGGGCTGGAGGTCGTCGACCTGAAGGGCGCGGCCCTGTTCCCCGGCTTCACCGACGGCCACGCCCACCTCGACGGGATCGGCTGGCGCGAACTGACCCTCAACCTTGAGGGCTCCGCCTCGGTCGCCGAGGCCATGGCCCGGCTGACGGCCTGGGCCGAGGCCCACCCCGAAGGGCCGATCGTCGGCCGCGGCTGGATCGAGACCCACTGGCCCGAGGCCCGCTTCCTGACCGCCGCCGACCTCGACGCCGCTGCGCCGGGCCGCATCGTCCTGCTGGGCCGCGCCGACGGGCACGCGGTGGTCGCCTCCTCGGCGGCCCTCGCCGCCGCCGGCGTCCACGCCTCGACGGTCGCGCCGTCGGGCGGCGAAATTCTCAAGGACGACGCCGGCCGCCCCACCGGCCTGCTGGTCGACGCCGCGGAGCAGCTCGTCGCCGGCCTGATGCCCCAGGCCGACCCCGACGCCCTGCGCGAGGCCTATCGCGCCGGCTTCCGGGTCGAGGCGGAATACGGATGGACCGGCATCCACTTCATGAGCGCCCCGTGGCGCGACATCCCCCTGCTGGAGCGGATGGCCGAAGCCGGCGAGGCGCCCCTGCGGGTCTACAACAGCGTCACCCCGGACGGCGCCCAGGCCCTGTTCGCCTCGGGTCCGCGCAGCGTCGCCGACGGGCGGGTGATCACCCGGGCGGTCAAATATTACGCCGACGGGGCGCTCGGCTCGCGCGGCGCGGCCCTGTTCGAGCCTTACGCCGACCGTCCTGACACGACCGGCCTGATGCAAATCGGCGAGCAGGAGATCGTGCCGCTGTACCAGCAGGCCCTGCGCGCCGGCATCCAGATCGCCACCCACGCCATCGGCGACCGCGGCAACGCCTCGGTGGCCGAGTGGTACCAGCAGGCTCTGGCCGGGGTCGCCCCGGCGGAGCGGCCCGACGGCGCCGACGTCCGCTGGCGCATCGAGCACGCCCAGATCCTGCGGCCGTCCGACTACCACTGGTTCGTCGACCTGCCGATCATCGCCTCGATGCAGCCCAGCCACGCCATCGGCGACCTGCATTTCGCCCCCGCCCGCCTCGGCGACGCCCGGCTGGACGGCGCCTACGCCTGGCACAGCCTGGTCGACCGCGGCGTCATCGTCGTCGGCGGCTCGGACGCCCCGGTCGAGCGCGGCTCTCCCTTGATCGAGTTCTACGCCGCCATCGCCCGTGCCGACCTGCAGGGCTTCCAGGGCCCCGACTGGCGGCCGCAGGAGGCGGTCGACCGGGCCACGGCGCTGAAGATGTTCACCGTCTGGCCGGCGTACGCCAGCTTCCGCGAGGCCGAGCTGGGCACGATCGAGGTCGGCAAGCGCGCCGACCTGACCGCCTTCGACGTCGACCTGATGACCGCCCCGCCCGCCGACATCCTCAAGGGCGAGGCCACCCTGACCGTGGTTGACGGCGTCGTCGTCCACCGCGCCGACTGAGCCGCAGAAAAGGGGCGGCCCTTCCGGAGCCGCCCCGCTTGATGCTTTCCGCCGTTGGCCCTAAATCTGCGTCCGGCTCCGCGGGCATGATGTAGTGGTAGCCTGAAAGCTTCCCAAGCTTTTCGTGCGGGTTCGATTCCCGCTGCCCGCTCCAGCCTCTCCCCTACTGCACCGTCTCGACGGCCACGCCGCGCTGCTCCAGCAGCGCCGGAACGCCGTCCGCGCCGGCTACGGCGGCGGCGTTGAGGAGCACGAAGCTGGTCCCGGAACCGGCCAGCAGGTCGATGATGCGATCGGCAAAGGCCCTGTTCCGCCCGGCGATGATCGCCCGGTGCAAGGGTTCGCTGAGCTCCCGCAGACGCCCGGTCCCGAGCTCGCGGCTCCGGTCCGCGTCGCCATCCAGCCAGGCGGCGACCGCGGCGTCGAGCTCGGCCACGAGAGCTTCCGGGGCCGCCAGCCCGAACCGCAGAAGCGCGACCTGCTCCGCTTCGGGGCGGCCGGACAGGAAGGCGATGGCTTGTTCGGGCTCCTCGATCGAATGCACGCTCTTTCCGGCCGCGCGCGCCTCGACCACGAGCACCGGCCCCGGC
>JANJTI010000296.1 GCA_024711185.1 Brevundimonas sp.
GATTGCCCGGGATTTCGGTCCCCGCCGGCCTCGACAGCGGCGGCCTGCCGCTGGGCCTGCAGGTCATCGGCAAGGCGCTGGACGAGGCGACGGTGTTCCAGGTGGCGGATGTGCTGGAGCAGAGCGCCGGCTTCGTCGCCCGTCCGGAGAAGTGGTGGTAATCTCGACCCCCTCTCCCGGCGGGAGAGGGAGGGGCCCGCGCGCGGAGCGCGTGGGTGGGAGTGGGGTTACGCCGCATGACGCCCGAGACCCGGACCGCCCGCGCTCGCGACCTTCGTAGGCGCCAGACCCACGCCGAGGCTGTTCTCTGGCAACACCTGCGCGCCAGCCGGCTCGGCGGCCTGCGATTCCGTCGCCAGCACCCGATCGACCGCTACTTCGCCGACTTCGCCTGCGTCTCCCTGAAGCTGGTCATCGAACTCGACGGGCGGGTTCACGATGAAGACGACCAACAACTGCACGATTATCACCGCCAGCAGGCCATCGAAGGCCTCGGCTGGTCCGTCCTCCGCTTCACCAACGATCAGGTCATGGGTGCGCTCCCGACCGTCCTCGCCGCCATCCGCGACCAAGCCAGACTGGCCGGCGCGCCGATACCGGCCAAAGCGGAGTCCTTTCAGCGGCGGCCCGTCCCCCGCGCCCGGCCACCCAGCTTCAACCCCTCACGCGACCCCGCTCCCACAGGGAGAGGGAGGGGCCCGCGCCGAAGGCGTGGGAGGGAGTGGGGTTCCGACGCCATCCGTCTTCCGCTGGTTGGCCACGACACGGTTGTCTGCCGGCCCCCGAAGATGCAAAACCGTGCCGGCCGGGCCGCCAGGGCCGACATCGTAACCCCACTCCCTCCCGTCGGCTTCGCCGCCGGGCCCCTCCCTCTCCCGATGGGAGAGGGATACAGAAGATCGCATGACCGACACCAGGACGTCCGCCGCCACCTTCACCATCCAGGGCCGCACCGGCGCCTGGGAACTCGTCATGGGGCTGGAGATCCACGCCCAGGTGGCCTCGAAGGCCAAGCTGTTTTCCGGCGCGGCGGTCGGCTTCGGCGCCGGGCCGAACGAGCAGGTGTCGCTGGTCGACGCCGGCTTCCCCGGCATGCTGCCGGTGCTCAACAAATTCTGCGTCGAACAGGCCGTCCGCACCGGCCTCGGCCTCAATGCTAAGATCAACAAGCGCAGCCAGTTCGACCGCAAGAACTACTTCTACCCCGACCTGCCGACCGGCTATCAGATCAGCCAGCTGTTCTATCCGATCGTCGGCGAGGGCGTGGTCGAGGTCGAGGGCGAGGACGGCGCCTTCTTCAACGTCGGCATCGAGCGCCTGCACCTCGAACAGGACGCCGGCAAGCTGATCCACGACCTGTCGCCGACGGAGTCCTACGTCGACCTCAACCGGGCGGGCACGGCCCTGATGGAGATCGTCTCCCGGCCCGACATCCGCTCGCCGGAGCAGGCGGTCGCCTACGTCAAGAAGATCCGCACCATCCTGATCTACCTCGGCACCTGCGACGGCGACATGGAGAAGGGCAACCTGCGGGCCGACGTGAACGTCTCGGTCTGCCGCCCGGGCCAGTACGAAAAGTTCAGGGAAACCGGCGACTTCAGCCATCTCGGCACGCGCTGCGAGATCAAGAACGTCAATTCGTTCCGCTTCATCGCCCAAGCCATCAACTACGAGGCCCGGCGTCAGATCGAGATCCTCGAGGACGGCGGCAAGGTCGATCAGGAGACCCGTCTCTACGACCCCACCGCCGGCGAAACCCGCTCGATGCGCTCCAAGGAAGAGGCGATGGACTATCGCTACTTCCCCGACCCCGACCTGCTGCCGCTCGAGCTGGAGCAGGCGTGGATCGACGGGATCAGGGCCTCGCTGCCCGAGCTGCCGGACGACAAGCGCCGTCGCTTCATGAGCCAGTACGGCCTGTCGCAGTACGACGCCGGGGTGCTGATCTCCGAGCAGGCCAAGGCCGACTGGTTCGAGGCGGCGGCGAAGGGTCGCGACGCCAAGCTGGTCGCCAACTGGGTCACCAACGAGCTGTCCGCGCGCCTCGCCGCCGAGGGGACCGACTTCGCCGACTGCAAGCTGCCGCCGGCCCATGTCGCCGAACTGGTCGAGCTGATCGAGACCAACGTCATCTCCTCCAAGATCGCCAAGGAGGTGTTCGACCACGTCTGGAACGGCGAAGGCTCCCCCGCGGAGGTGGTCGAAAAGCACGGCCTCAAACAGGTCACCGATACCGGCGCCATCGAGAAGGCGGTCGACGAGATCATCGCCGCCAACCCGGACAAGGCCGCCGCCGTCGCCGAGAGGCCCCAGGCCATCGGCTGGTTCGTCGGCCAGGTCATGAAGGCCACCGGCGGTAAGGCCAACCCGGCCGCGGTCAACGAGATCCTGAAGGCGAAGCTGGGGCTTTAACCGCACCCCAGGTGGCAACTCTTGATCCTTCTCCCCTCCGGTGCGCACGCTGGCGGATGGTCGGCCAATCGCCGATACGGCTTGTCTCCTCCCCGTTGCGGAGCAATGGGGAGGGGGACCGCGAAGCGGTGGAGGGGCTCTTGACTTCCGCAGGCTCTGTCTCGCGAGCGCGTGTCCAGCGCCGGGCCCTGACGCCGCCGGAGGTACGGCTATGGGTCCGGCTGCGTCGCCGCGCCTTGGCCGGGCTGAAATTTCGCCAGCACCCGGTCGGACCCTATGTGCTCGACTTCTACTGCGCCGAGGCGAAGCTTGCGGTCGAGGTCGACGGCGAGAGCCATTCACACCCGACGCCCGTGGCGCATGACCGCCGCCGGACCGAATGGCTGAAGCGGCAAGGCCTGGCCGTGATTCCTGCGGAAAAGGTGCGGATCAATCTGGATGAGGTGCTGACCTCGATACGCGCGGCCGCGGAACCGCGTCTGGGGTGAAGAACCCCTCCACCGCTTCGCGGTCCCCTTCCCATCGGTGTGCGACCGGGAGGAGACGTGGGGACCGCTTCCGACCCATCGCGGACAGAGTGGATCTTCTGGTCAGCTGACCCAAGCGTGTTCGCACCCGTATCGGTACCAGCGTCCAAAGACCCGTTGATACGTGCAGCGTTCACCCCGACCGGCTAGCTCCGCCATCTGCGAACCCACCACGACCTCTGCCTGAGTGCCCCAGCGAGAATAGCGTAGCTCCTCGACGCTCTTGAAACCGACAAAATTGGACCCGTCATGCTTGGGCAGCGTGTTGATATCTCTTGCTCCTGGAAAACCCAGCCGTCGCCAGTCA
>JANJTI010000042.1 GCA_024711185.1 Brevundimonas sp.
TCGGCGATGAAGACGTACTTGCCGTGCAGCTCGATGCCCGGCTGGAACTCGCCGGTGGGCTTGCCTTCGCGGTCGATGCCGAAGACGCCGGCGACGAAGCCCTTCACCCGACCGGTCGGTTCGTCCCAGACCACATGGCTCGCGGCCATGCCGGGGTACACTTCCACGCCCAGCGCCTCGGCCTGCTCCGCGAGCCAGCGGCACAGGTTGCCCAGCGAAGCGATGTAGCAGCCGTCGTTGTGCATCAGCGGCGGCAGGGCGAACATCGGCAGGTCGGCCTGACCCTGCGGCCCGAGGACGAGGAAGCGATCACGGGTGACGGGGGTCTCAAGGGGCGCGCCGCGCTCCTTCCAGTCGGGGAACAGCTCGGTCAGCGCCTTCGGGTCGATCACGGCCCCCGACAGGATGTGGCCGCCGATCTCGGCCGACTTCTCGAGCACGGCGACGGAGACCTCGCGACCCTCCTTCTCCGCCCGCTGCTTGAGGCGGATGGCGGCGGCGAGGCCGGCGGGGCCGCCGCCGACGATCACCACGTCGTAGTCCATGACCTCGCGCTCGACCCCGGCAAGAGCCTCGAGCGGCGGCAGCTTGTCGATCACCGCTTCCTGCCACGCGTTCGCCGCGCCGCCCTCGATCGCTTGTTCGGCCATGCCCCTGAATTCCCTCGCGGTCGCTGTGATCGGATGTATGCGCCTTATCGGAACGTGACGCGAGGGCGGTCAAGGACTATCCCTGTCGCGAAGCCATGTCCGTCCAGACCCTCGACAGCGCCGCCGCAGAGAGCCTGCTCGCCTTCTGGCGCGACGCAGGGGTGGAGGCCTGTTTCGAGGACGCCCCGGTGGACCGCACCCATGTTGCGCCGCCGCCGGCGGTGAAGGCGGTCGCGAAGGCGACGGCCTCGGTGGTCGCCGCGCCGATGACCGGCGACGCCCTGGCTGAAGCCCGCCGGCTGGCGGCCGGCGCGGACACGCTGGAGGCGCTTGGCGAGACCATCGCCGCCTTCGAGGGCTGCCCATTGCGCGGCATGGGGGCGCGCCAGGCGGTGTTCTGCCGGGGCAATCCGCAGGCGCCGGTGCTGGTCGTCGGCGAGGGCCCCGGCTCCGAGGAGGACGCGCGCGGCCAGCCGTTCGTCGGCAAGGCCGGGCAGTTGCTGGACCTCATGCTGCGCGAGGCGGGGCTGGAGGGCCGGGCGTTCATCACCAACACCGTGTTCTGGCGGCCGCCGGGGAACCGCACCCCGACGCCGGCGGAACAGGCGGTGTGCGCCCCCTTCCTGGAGCGGACCTTCGCCCTGCTCCGGCCCAGGG
Organism: Brevundimonas sp.; assembly: GCA_024711185.1. Lineage (GTDB taxonomy): Bacteria > Pseudomonadota > Alphaproteobacteria > Caulobacterales > Caulobacteraceae > Brevundimonas. The sequence continues at coordinate 1,308 of JANJTI010000042.1, forward strand.
CGGTCCTCCTGCTCGGGGGCGCGGCCGCCAAGTCGGTGCTGGGGGTCGACGAGGGGATCATGAAGCTCCGCGGCCAGTGGCGGGAGTGGCGGCTGGCCGAGGGCGGCGTCGCCGCACCGGCCTTGCCCACGCTGCATCCGGCCTTCCTGCTGCGCACCCCGCTGGCCAAGAAGGCGGTGTGGTGCGACCTGCTGTCGCTGGCGGCGCGGCTGGACGAGCCCGCCTGAGGCGTTCATCGAGCGGACTCAAATGCGCCCCAAAAGCGCGTCAGAACTTGACACCGGCCGGGGGCGTGGCGCCTTTCTGGCCTGACGACCGAACGTAAGGCGCGCGGCCGGATCGAATCGAGACGATTCCGCCGCCGCTCCAAGGGGGGCCGCCAAGTGCATGTTCAATTCCGCCGCGCCATGCTCGCGCCGACGCTGGCGATCGCGTTCGCTCTCGCGGGCGGCGCGCAGACCGCCGCAGCCGAGGAAGCCGTCTCGTACGCCGAAGGTTCCGACGGGCGGTCGATTTCGGCCCTGAGTCCGGCCGACCGGTTGAGCTACACCACCGCCTTCGACGCCCTCCGCCGGGGCGACCTCGAGGCTGCGCGCGCCTCGGCGCGCGAGGCCCAGGATCGCATCCTGCTGGGCCAGGTCGAGTTCGAGCGCCTGTTCCACCCCAACTACACCGCCACCTACGCGGAGCTGGCGGCATGGCTGGAGGAGTACGCCGACCTGCCGTGCGCCGACCGGGCCTACAGCCTCGCGCTCCGGCGGCGCCCCGACGGAGCTCCCGAGCCGCGCCGCCCGGCCCGCTTCTTCGGCCGCAGCTGGGCCGGCGTGGCCGCGGCCGGCGGCAATGTCGAGGGCGATCCGACCCGCGCCGCCCGGGTGGCGCTGAACCGGGACGACCTCGCCGGAGCGGTGACGCTGGGCGAACAGATCGGCGACTGGTGGACGGTCGGCCTGGCCCAGTACCGGCAGGGCGAGTTCGCTCGCGCCGCCGCCGCCTTCGAGCGGGTGCTGGAGGATCCGACCGAGGACGGCTGGGTGCGCGCGGGGGCGGCCTTCTGGGCGGCCCGTTCGGCGGGTCGGTCCAGCCAGCAGGACCGGGTGCGGCCGCTGCTTCGTCGCGCCGCCGCCTGGCCGGCGAGCTTCTACGGCCAGATCGCCCTGGCGCAGCTGGGCGAAGAGCCGGAGATCGAGAACCTCGGTCCCCGCCCGTACGAGGCCACGCTGCAGCGCACCCTCTACACGTCCGCCGAACCGGTCGGGGTCGACGCGGCGGAGCTGCACGCCTTCGTGCAGGCGAACGCCGACGCGCGTCGGACGGTCGCCTACTACGAGGTCGGCCGGCGCGACGACGCCCGTGACGCCCTGCGCACCGGCTTCCGCTCGGCGCTCGACAGCCGCGCCCGCGAGCTGTGGGCGGCGCTGGGTCGGGCGCTGGGCCCGCGGGTCACCGGATCGGACCAGGAAGCGCGCCGCATCGACGCCGACCGCTATCCGCAACCGGTGATCGAGCCCGAGGGCGGCTTCACCGTCGAGCGGTCGCTGGTCTACGCGATCGCCCGCAAGGAGACGGACTTCAACGCCCGGGCCCGCTCCGCGGTCGGGGCCTACGGCCTGATGCAGGTGATGCCGACGACAGCCGCGGAGCTGACCGGGGACCGCGGCTTCGTCAGCCAGCCCGAGCGGCTTTACGATCCCAACGTCAACGCCCGGCTGGGCCAGGCCTACATCCAGCGGGTGCTGTCCATGCCGGCCATCGACGGCGACCTGCTGCGCGCGGCCGCGTCCTACAACGCCGGCCCCGGTCCGATGGTGGCGGCGGTGCGCAAGCTGGGTCAGGACGCCGATCCTCTGCTCCTGATCGAGACCATCGACGTGCCCCAGGCGCGGGACTATGTGGAGAAGGTGGTCGCGGCCTACTGGGTGTATCAGCGCCTGAACGGCCGCCCGCTCAACACCCTGGCGGCCGTGGCCTCGGGCGCGACGCGCATTCCGCTGAATCTCGATTACACGCCGCCGGCCCCTGAGCCGGCGCAACCGCTCGAGGTCGCTGCGCTTCCGGCCAGCGGCGGCTAGAGACCCGCCAGCAGCAACGCCGGCAGGCAGCAGGCGACCACGATCATCAGGCCGTACACCAGCAGGCTGGGGCGACGGGCTTGCGGCTGTGGGGCGGGCGTCGGCATGGCAGACCCTGAACGCTCCGGCGCGGGCGAGGCTCCAGAGATAGCGGCGTTGTCTTAAGGCGGCGTTCGGCGGCGGGGTTAACGCAGGGCTTCAGCCGTCCACTCGAGGAAGTCTGGCTGGGCGAGGAGCGCATCGCGATACGCTGTCGCGCTGCCGTCGTCCCCGTGGTCCGCGAGATCGATCTGGAAATGCCGGAAGCGTGTCGCCACCGGGGTGAAGAAGGCGTCGGCGATCGACCACTCGCCGAACAGGTACGGACCGCCCGCGCCGAAGCGCGCGCGCATCTCCTTCCACAGCCCAACCATGCGGCGGAGGTCTCGCTCCAGCCCCTCGCCAGTGGGCGGCGGGCAACGGTCGGGCCCGACCATGGTATGATCCGGCCCCATGCCGCAGTGGGTGCGCAGGGCCATGAAGCCGCCGTGCATCTCGCAGGTCGCCGACCGGGCCAGCCAGCGGGCGTGGGGATCGGCCGGCCACAGGCGGACGTCCGGGTAGCGCTCGGCGCACCAGACGGAAATCGCCAGGGAATCCCAGATCGTCTCGCCCTCGACACGGAGCAGCGGGACCAGGCCGGAGGGAGAGAGGCCGGCCATCTCGGCCCGGCCGTCGGGCGAATAGATGTCGATCTCGCGGACAGTGAAGTCGGCGCCGCAGCGCTTCAGCACCAGCCAGGGGCGCAGCGACCAGGTGGAGTACAGCCGCGGTCCGATGATCAGTTCCATGAGTCCCTCCGTTCGTCGGTCCTCGATACGCCGGGGCTGACGCGGGGGCCATGCCGCCGAGCCCGAGTTCGAGGCCGTCCGCCACAAGCGGCGCTTGACTCGCGGGACCCCGGGACCGACACCCCGCGCCCATGATCACGCGCTATTCCCGCCCCGACGCCGTCGCCATCTGGTCGCAGGAGACCAAGTACCGGATCTGGTTCGAGATCGAGGCCCATGCGGCGACCAAGATGGCCGAACTGGGGGTGATCCCGACCGAGGCCGCCGAGGCGATCTGGGCGAAGGGCGAAGGCGCCGTGTTCGACGCCGACCGCATCGACGAGATCGAGCGCACCACCAAGCACGACGTGATCGCCTTCCTGACCCATGTGGCCGAGATCGTCGGCGACGAGGCGCGCTTCCTGCACCAGGGCATGACCAGTTCCGACGTCCTGGACACCTGTTTCGCCGTGCAGCTGGCGCGGTCCACGGACCTGCTGCTGACCGGGGTCGACCGGGTGCTGGCGGCGCTGGAGACGCGCGCGAAAGAGCACAAGAACACGGTCTGCGTCGGCCGCTCGCACGGCATCCACGCCGAGCCGGTGACCTTCGGCCTGAAGCTGGCCGGCTACCATGCCGAGTTCCAGCGGGCGCGTCGCCGGCTGGTGGCGGCGCGCGAGGAGATCGCCACCTGCGCCATCTCGGGCGCGGTCGGCACCTTCGCCAACGTCGACCCGGCGGTCGAGGCCTACGTGGCCGAGAAGATGGGCCTGCAGGTCGAGCCGGTCTCGACCCAGGTGATCCCGCGCGACCGCCACGCCGCCTGGTTCGCGGCGCTGGGCGTGGTGGCCTCGTCGGTCGAGCGGCTGGCGACCGAGATCCGTCATCTGCAGCGCACCGAGGTGCTGGAGGCCGAGGAGTTCTTCGACAAGGGCCAGAAGGGCTCGTCGGCCATGCCGCACAAGCGCAATCCGATCCTGACGGAGAACCTGACCGGCCTCGCCCGGCTGGTGCGATCGGCGGTGGTTCCCGCCATGGAGAACGTGGCCCTCTGGCACGAGCGCGACATCAGCCACTCTTCGGTGGAGCGGGGAATCGGACCCGACGCCTCGATCCACCTCGACTTCGCCCTGCACCGGCTGGCCGGGGTGATCGAGCGGCTGAACGTCTATCCGGAAAACATGCAGAAGAACCTCGACCGCCTTGGCGGCCTGGTCTTCTCGCAACGGGTCATGCTGGCCCTGACACAGGCCGGAATGTCGCGCGAGGCCGCCTATGCGGCGGTACAGGAGAACGCGATGAAGGTGTGGCGCGGCGAGGGACGGTTCCTCGACTTCCTGAAGGCCGACGCGCGGGTGACGTTGCCGGACGCGGAGCTGGAGGCCCTCTTCGACCTCGGCTATCACACCAAGCACGTCGACACCGTGTTCGCGCGGGTGTTCGGGGACTGAATGCGCAAGGCCGCGTTCGCGCCGGTCGTCGACGCGGAGACACGGTTGCTGATCCTCGGCAGCCTGCCGGGCGACGCCTCGCTGAAGGCGCAGCAATACTACGGCCATCCGCAGAATTCCTTCTGGCGCCTGCTCGAGCCGGTCGTCGAGGTCGATCTCGTCGCCCGGTCCTATTCCGAACGTCTTGTCGCGCTGCAGGCCGCAGGCGTCGGTCTCTGGGACGTGATCGCCAGCGCCCGGCGCCCCGGCAGTCTCGACGGAGCCATCCGGGAAGCCGAAGCGGCGGACCTGCGACGGCTCGTCGACAGCCTGCCGCGTCTGCGCGCAGTCGCCTTCAACGGCGGTACGGCCGCCCGCATCGGACGCCGGACGCTGGGCCCCGGAGCCGCGCCGGCGCTGATCGACCTTCCCTCATCAAGCGCCGCCTACACCCTTCCGTTCGCCGGGAAGGCCCAACGCTGGGCCGTGCTGAAGCGCTGGCTGGCCGCGGACGCGGCGTCCTGACGCAGGGCGCCATCCGCCGCCCACGAGCGGCCGTAAGCCTTCCCGACGCCGCCCCCGAGCGTCATCTCAGGAAGGACATCGCCATGAAGACCTCTCGCTATGCCGTGGCCGCCGTCGCCTCGCTGGCCTCGACCCTGCTCATCGCCGCCTGCAGCAACGCCGAGGAGGCCGCCCCGCCGGCCGACGCCATGCCTGCGGAAGCTGCCGCCCCGGCCCCGGCCGAAGCGCAGGGAACCATCGTCGCGGTGGCCCAGGGCGCCGGCGACTTCTCGACGCTGGTCGCCGCGGTGCAGGCGGCCGGGCTGGTCGAGACCCTGAACGGCGCCGGCCCGTTCACCGTCTTCGCGCCGACCGACGCCGCTTTCGGCAAGGTGCCGGCCGCCACCCGCGAGGCGCTGCTGGCCCCGGCCGGCAAGGCCGATCTGACGAAGATCCTGACCTATCACGTGGTCGCGGGCCGGGTGGACGCGGCGACGCTGACCCAGCAGATCCGCGACGGGGGCGGCAGCGCCACGCTGACCACGGTCGAGGGCGGGACCCTGATCGCCCGCGCCGGCGCCGACGGCTCGGTCACCCTGACGGACGAGAAGGGCGGCATGGCCCGGGTGGTGCAGGCGGACGTCGCCGCCTCCAACGGCGTCATCCACGCCATCGACACGGTGGTGATGCCGAACTGACCGGCCGCCTCCAGGCAATGAAAAAGGCCGCCCCGAGGGGCGGCCTTTGACTTTCCGGGCCAGGAGGATCGCCTATTCGCCGGCGCGGATCTGCTCGCGCGCCACCGACGACAGCTCGTCCATCTTGCGGCGGATCTCCCCTTCCGAAACGGTGAGGCCGGCGCCTTCGAAATCCTGGGCGATCTTGCGGTAGACGTCTTCCTCGCCGGGCTGCTCGAAATCGGCGCGCACGACGGCGGAGGCGTACTGGTCAGCGCTTTCCGCGGAGAGGCCCATCTTTTCGGCCGCCCACAGCCCCAGCAGCTTGTTGCGCCGGGCGACCGCCTTGAATTCCTGTTCCTGATCGAGGGCGTACTTGGACTCGAAGCCCTTTTCCCGATCGTCGAAGGTGGTCATGAGGGTCCGCAGGCTCCGAAAGTCGGCCGGAATCGTGGCCGCGTCGGGGTGCTCTATAGCCCCCCGGGAGCCGAACGCAATCGGAACCGTGGGGGTTGCGGCGCTCTGTCCCCGAGCACGTCACGGCAGGCCGTGGTTTGTGTCCGGAACCGGGTTCCGCTAAGGGAGGCGCGACCAAATTCTCCCGCCCGCCGATTCAGGATCGCGCCGCCCGGACCCCGCGCCGGCCGCGCGATTTTCGTTTCCGACGCGGCCCCGCCCGGACCGGACACATGAACGTCAAGCGCAAGAAGCTCTACGAGGGCAAGGCCAAGATCCTCTACGAGGGTCCCGAGCCGGGAACGCTGATCCAATACTTCAAGGACGACGCCACCGCCTTCAACGCCCAGAAGAAGGCCACGCTGGAGGGCAAGGGCGTCATCAACAACCAGATCAGCGAATTCATCATGTCGCGCCTGAACGGCATCGGCGTGACCAACCACTTCATCAAGCGCCTGAACCTGCGTGAACAGCTGATCCGTGAGTGCGAGATCATCCCGCTGGAGGTGGTGTGCCGCAACATCGTGGCCGGCTCGATGAGCCAGCGCCTGGGCATCGAGGAGGGCACGCCCCTGCCCCGCTCGATCATCGAATTCTACTACAAGAAGGACGAGCTCAACGACCCGATGGTCACCGAGGAGCACATCACGGCGTTCAACTGGGCCTCGACCCAGGAGCTGGACGATATGCTGGCCATGACCGTGCGGGTGAACGACTACCTGTCGGGCCTGTTCGCCGGCGTCGGCATCACCCTGGTCGACTTCAAGATCGAGTTCGGGCGCATCTGGGAGAACGACTTCAGCCGCGTCATCCTGGCCGACGAAATCAGCCCCGACAGCTGCCGGCTCTGGGACACGGCCACCGGCGAGAAGCTGGACAAGGACCGCTTTCGCCGCGACCTCGGCAACGTCATCGAGAGCTACAGCGAGGTGGCGCGCCGCCTCGGAATCATGAAGGGGATGCCGACCGTGATCCAGGGAGGACTGCACTGATGGCCAAGGTGAAGGTGCACGTGTTCCTGAAGCCCGGCGTGCTCGACGTGCAGGGCAAGGCCGTCGAGGGCGCGCTGAACGGCCTTGGCTGGGCCGGCGTCAAGGACGTCCGCGTCGGCAAGCTGATCGAGTTCGACTTCGATGGCGACGACCCGGCCGGCCAGGCGAAGCGGATGTGCGAGACCCTGCTCGCGAACACGGTGATCGAGAGCTACCGGATCGAGGTGGCCTGACGTGCGGCGCCTGGTGAAGCCGGTCGTCGTCCTCTTCATCGCGGCCGCCTGCGTGGTGTTCGCCGCGGCGCTGGCCGGCGGACTGATGGACGAGCGGGCGTTCACGCCGGAGGCGGTGGGCGCGGCGCACTGAGACGGCTCAGTCTCCGCAGAGATAGTCTCGGCCCAGCGGCACAGCGTCCTGTCGTTTCGCCAGCTGAAGCTGGAACACCATGTGGCCGAAACGGCGGAAGGCGACCTCGCTGGACGCCAGATAGAACTCCCAAAGGCGGCAGAAGCGCTCGTCGTAGAGCGCCGCGGCCTCGGCCCTGCGGGCGAGGAAACGTTCGCGCCAGGCCTTGAGCGTATCGGCGTAGTGCAAACGCCATATCTCGACGTCCGTGAGCCAGAGTCCCGACCGTTCGATCGCCGGCAGGACCTCGGAAAGGGCCGGGATGTAGCCGCCCGGGAAGATGTGCTTGCGGATCCACGGCTGGGTCCGGCTTGGGCCGTCCTTTCGCCCGATCGAGTGGATCAACGCCACGCCGTCGTCCTCCAGCAGTCGCGCCACGGTGTCGAAATAGGCCTGGTAGTTGGGCACGCCGACGTGCTCGAACATGCCGACGGAGACGATCCGGTCGAACCGGTCGTCCAGATCGCGATAGTCCTGCAACCGGAACCCGGCCCGGTCCGCGAGGCCGCGCGCTGCCGCCCGCTGGTTGGCGAGGCGATGCTGCTCGCTGGACAGGGTCACCCCCGTGACCCGCGCCCCGGCCGCGGCGAGCGCGAGCCCGAGGCCGCCCCAGCCGCATCCGATATCGAGGACGCGGTCGCCCGGCCGGAGCAGCAGCTTGCGGGCGATCCTGCGCTTCTTGGCCGTCTGGGCCTCGTCCAGCGACTGCTCCGGATGTTCGAAGAAGGCGCAGGAGTACTGGAGGTCCCCGTCGAGGAAGAGACGGTAAAAGTCGACCGTGAGGTCATAGTGGTGGTGGACGTTGCGACGCGCGTGCAGCCGGTCGTTGGACTGCTCCAGCAGGCGCCGGAGTCGCCAGCCCGGGGCCGGGTCCCCGGCGCGGACGACCCGACAGTTCCGCGGCGGTCAGGTCGAGAAAGGCGTAGATGTCGCCGCCCTCCACCGCCAGGCCGCCGTCGACGTACGCCTCGCCCAGCGCCAGTTCCGGATTGGCCGCGATGCGGGCGACGGTGGGCAGGTCGCGCAGGACGATCGTGAGCTCAGGCTCCCCCGGCGCGGGGCCCGCGAGCTCGCGCCCGTCCGGCAACCGAACCCGGACAGGACGGGTTCTGTACACCCCGCTGATCAAGCGCTGGAGCACCGCTTCGCCTCCGTGGCCCGAACACTCTAGGTCGGAGACGGGCCCCGGGCTAGGCTTGAGGCCCGTTTGCGCGTTCAGTCGAGCCGTAGCCGCAGCCGCAGGAGATCCGACATGGCCTTCGCCCTCACCTCAAACGACATCGTCGACGGCGGCGTGCTGCCGGACGCCCAGGTCACGGCGAAGGGCAACACCTCGCCGCACCTGAAGTGGTCGGGCGCGCCGGAAGGGACGAAGAGCTACGCCGTGACCTGCTACGACCCGGACGCGCCCACCGGTTCAGGCTTCTGGCACTGGACCTTGGCCAACATCCCCGCAGACGTGACCGAGCTGCCGACCGGCGGACCGGTTCCCGCGGGGGCGGTCGAGGGGCGCACCGACTATGGCGAGCCGGGCTTCGGCGGCGCCGCCCCGCCGGCGGGCCACGGGCCGCACCGCTACATCTTCACCGTCTTCGCCGTGGACGTGGAGAAGCTGGAGGTGACGCCGGACAACTCGGGCGCGGTGTTCGGCTTCAACCTGCACTTCCACACCTTGGCGAAAGCGTCGATCACGGCGACGTATGAGAACCACGGCGAGGGCTGAGTCGGCGTCGCCCTCGTTCGGGAAAGACCCTGGGCCATTTGCACGGAGCGGGATATCGTCGTTACATCCAGTCCCCGCGGGAGCGACCCGATGTTCGACCGGCGGTCCATGCTACTTTCGAGCCCGGCCCTCGCGCTGGTCGCGTCTGCCGCGTCGGCCGGGAGCGGCCCCGCCGGCGACGATCCCGCCGCCAACACGGCCCTGATCCGGCGCTTTTTCGAGGAGGTCTGGAGCTCGGGCGACCTGTCGAAGCGAGACGAGTTCCTCGATGCGGGCTATCGCGGCCACATGGCCGGCGCCGCGGAGCCCATCGATCGCGACGGCCGGACGGGCTGGTTCCAGGGTTTCCGGGCGGCGTTTCCCGACGCCCGCTTCACGGTCGAGGACCTGGTGGCCGAGGGAGACCGGGTCGCCGCCCGCCTGACCATGCGCGGCACCCATCTGGGGCCCTTGAACGGAACCCCGCCAACGGGACGGTCGGTGGTCGTCGGCGGCATGAGCATTGAACGCATCGCCGACGGCCAGATCGTGGAAGGCTGGAACCAGAACGACGCCCTCGGGCTCCTCGTGCAGCTGGGAATGATGCCGCCGCCCGGCTGACGGCGGGGCGACCTGACATCGCCGTCGAACGCTGCTAAAGGGCCGCGCCATGAGCGCCGCCGTCATCGTCTTCCCCGGGTCCAACTGCGATCGCGACTGCAAGGTCGCGGTGGAGCGCTCGACCGGCGAGGCGGTGCAGATGATCTGGCACCAGGAGACCGAGCTGCCGAAGGGGCTGGACCTGATCGTCCTGCCGGGCGGCTTCTCCTATGGCGACTACCTGCGTTGCGGGGCCATGGCGGCGCTGTCGCCGGTGATGCA